>JARGGA010000052.1 GCA_029210805.1 Candidatus Thorarchaeota archaeon | reverse complement strand
AGGCATGCCGTGATGTTTTCGATAATCTTTGATGTACCTATTTTCGGGAGTTTTACCGGGAATCAAACCAGGAGTCTTTGATATGATGAATTTCTGAGAGGAGGAGGCATATCTAAGCTGAAGGGCAATAGCTAGGCCAGGGTCCATCACAATTTTGTCCATATCAGGAAATGAAATATATCTACCAGTATCAACTTCTTTTCCATCTACTAGAATGGGATAAGTCTTCATGGGTTAATCTCCAGTCTTGGTGAGCGGATGAGGGCACAGTTCGGACTCTATGAGTCTTTCGGAAGGTCATTAACTGGTTTGGCATTCCTATAGATTTCGAAGTGCTTCCGAAGGGGTTTCTGATAGGGCGTGTCTAGCAGGAATTAGACATGCAATGGAAAGTACGACCAACTCTAATGCACTTAGAATCAATAACGAGTGAAGCGGGAGATATGGCGGATGCAGCAATGTCGACCACATTGGAGAGATACCAAATGCGAGGGCCCCTAGAGTCATGCCTAGTGCTGCTCCAATTACAAGACTCACAGCCATTGCAGCGACTACAACCGCAGCAAATTCCTGAAAAACCAGAGAAACAACTTGATTATTCTTTGCGCCCACAGCTCTGAGCAGGGCATACTCCTTTGACCTTTCTCTTACGGCTGCTGAAAGTAGTGTCAGAATTGCAAATACTCCCATCAATCCCAAAAGAACAACTGAGATAGAAACTACACTCTCAAAACCACTCAGATAGAGATCTACGGAACGGGATATCTCACGGGGGTTCGTATAACCCGGGGCATAGATATCGGCTCCAAAGTTTGCGTCAAATATTGAAGATAATACTTCAAGATTAGTACCAACAATGAAACTACCAAAGAAGCGATTGATTGGTGATGTGCTTGAATAGTTCTGAAGAAAGTCGAAATTGGCAAGAGCAAACCCTCCTCTGCCAATTTGGAATCCAAAACCACTTGCCACAGAGCCAAAGCCCAGATCTTCTGTGGAGGCCATACCAAAACCAGGAGCGCTCTCCACAAATCCAACAATCACGAAATTGGTGTAGGCGATTTCTGGACGGAAATAGGTGATGCTAATCGTGTCCCCAACGCTTTTGTTCCAAAGAGCGCCATGATATTCACTGAGAACTATACCATTTGGAATAGATTCAAGAGTCTCCAGAATTCCATCACTCGTATTCGTTGTAAAACTATCTTCACGAAAATGACCAATGCGCGAGTATTGTTCTGGTTTCACTCCCTCAAGAAAGAATTGATTTTCCCCAACTTTGGCAGGAAACTCAATAACGGGCATTGTTTCGACAATTCCCCTAATATGTTTGAATGACTCAGCAAGCTCAATTGTGCCATTGTCAACTTCAATTCGAAAATCTGCGCCTATTGCATAATCAACCTCAATTTGAAGATTATGATGATATCCATCAAGTTCAACCAACAGCATATTGGTAGAGCTTAGTATCAGCGTCAAAATAACAAGAAGAGGCATTAGTCGACCTTTTCACCTAGCAAAAAAGGAGAGAATAACGAACATATTTGTAAAATACAAATATTCGGCGTAATCGAATAGAAGAACACCCCGAGTAGATCCTATCAAAGAACTAAAGAAAACTGAGAGTGATAAGCCCAATGTAATTGCGGCGAGGAATAGCATAATGGATTCCCAAATGTAACTACTAAGAATCTGATTGTAAGAAGCACCTTTTGTTCTCAGTAATGATGCCTCATTCTTTCTCTTCAATACAGACGATTCAGCCGCATTGACCATGAGTATCAAAGATATGAACAACACTGGGAACGTAAGGAGAATGAGTAATCTGCTCTGGATGTATGTATTGATGTGTAATTCTAAGTTTTTAATTTCCTGAACACCCCAACTTTGGAGCCCTTCAGGTTCACCTATCATATCAATTAGGCTCAGGAGCTTAGCAGGAATGTTGCTCTCACCTTCAGCTAGAATACCTTCGGGATCAGCTTGAATCAGACTAGACACCGAAAAGAAACTTCTCGTTGTAATCTCATCGATTACTTCTTCAGGTATATTCTCAGAACTTATTATTAGGGAATCCAGAACCCCGAAAACGGGTTCAGGGTTGCAAACAGTTACAAGAATCTTGGACAAACTTGGACTTCCCTTAGATAGTGATTTGAAAGATTATATTGGGCCTTATATACCCAGGTCCATATACCGTTCTATGAGGTTATAGTGACACGGTTCTGACCTCACAGAGTCCCCCCAGTGCCGTTCCCTGGGAGTACATCGCTCTGGTGTCCAAGAGTGTACAACTAAAAATGAACGGTTTGACAGGAGCGCACCTATCATTCTCTATTGGCAATACCTAGATGAGAACAAACCTGAGTCAATTCCAGACTAACGTCTATTTCTTGTGTAGAGGATCTATTAGATAGACTCCCCCACAGAATGATATTTGCTCATACAGCAGATTAAATTTTTCACCTACCATGGCTTTTCTGAACAAGTCGGCGGACCAATAATATTCAGTATCATCCCATTCATTACCAAGTTTAATTCGGTTCTTCCCGAGCTCTTCAGCTGACCGGAAGGAGATATCCCCTATCCCCATTTTTCCATCCAAGACCAAAGCATTGCGATACAGGTTTCGTGTGATTTTCACCTTTTCATCAAGATCAAAGTGATGTAATGTATACGCAGATACAATTCGATCGAACTTGGTGCCAATCTTATCTATCCAATTCGATCTAACGTCCGCTTCAAGAAGATGTGCTTCAGGGACTTTCTTCTTGGCTATCTCCAGCATTTTAGGTGAATAATCGAGTCCCCAGACTTGGCAGTCATGGTCCACAAAACGCTTTGCTAGTTCTCCAGTACCTATTCCTACATCAAGAATCTTCATTCCTTTCTGAGGATTAGCTAGTTCTACAATCCTATCCAATATCGAATCATATCCGACGAACGGAAAGCTATCTGAATATGCTGCTATAATATCATCATAGGTACTCGCCCACTGATCAAACATATCTGGAGTACGTTCGCCATCCAATCTGGTTACAACCTCTGAAGAATTTACTGAGATTTAGTGTCTTCATCCTCGCTTGTTAGTGTTCCCAATTTGCCACCAATCAGCTCAAGGAACATTGTATCTCGTTTCAATGCCTTTTCATCTTCAACAGTCTGATTGTAGCTAATGGTGTAGAATGTTTTGATGTTGTGAACACTGCTTCTTATTCGACCCAGACTCTGTTCATATCGCTCAAGTGAAACTGTGGTTCCATAATATATGCCGACATCAGCCTCTGGAAGATCAGTGCCCTTCTCTATGAGTCGTTCTGAAGCAAAGAGAATTTTGGCCGCGCCTGTCTTGAATGACTTGATGCGTTCATGTTGTATTGACCCGGTCATTTTGCCATGGACATTGGTACTCGGGATTCCATTTTGTTCAGCCATATTCATTAGATGCTTTGTCATTTCCACAAATCTACATAATACTAGGACGCTTTGACCTTCCTTTGTAAGTCGATTCAACCAATATAGAAGGCGTTTTTCTTTTTCATCTGGCAATTTAAGCTCCTCTCGGCTAGCAATTTCATTCCTAATGCTTTCGAAATCTGAGTTTCCTAGTAGGACACTATTTGTGATGCCCATGATGAATTTTTGAAATGTTTGAAACGTACTTTCCAAAAGCCGTTGACGAGCTACAGTCATCAGTAGATATGCTCTTGCAGAAGAGAGAAGAAATTCTAAACGACCTTTATCCCCACCAACTCGAGCAAGTAGCTTTTCTTGAACATCTTTCTTCGACATTAAATCACTGACAAAAAGAAGGATTCTATCACCAGGGATTCTGTTTCGCCCAGTAAGCATCTTGTAGATTTTATTAAGAGCACTCATCAGACTCCGTTTGATATTGGAAATAGACGCATCAACACCAGATACCCAATCATCGAATACACGTATTCGTTGCAGTTGATATGCGGGTTGATAATCTTCAAAGTCATCCCCCACTGGACGTATCTCTGCAACCTTCTCACCACCACCAATGTGTTGCTTCAGTAAGTCTATCTTTGCATCCTGCGAAAGCGATGCTGTGAGTCCAAGTACAATCTTTTCCGAATCTGGTTTTAGAAGACCTAGAATATGTAGAATCGGTTCAAACCTTTTATCCAGACGATAATTTCGAGCCGAGAATTCTCGAACTAACCGTTCTTCAATCTGTGCTTCATTGACCTCATAACCCCCCGCAGCTGAGGTTTCAATCTCTCGCTTCAAATCCGCTACTAATTCGGTGAAGGTTCTACCTCTTCCAAATCGTTTCTCAATATATGATATTGTGTCTTCCTGTGGACGCGCAATTCCATAACTCTGAGCGAGAATATCCAGAATCTCATCTATTATGACAACTTTGACCTTAGATAGTGTTTCAATACTGATTCGTGGAAACCTTCCTGTAATAGCATTAGCTAGCATCACTGGTGTGGCAAAAATGAACTTTGCAAGAGCGGAATGTTGTCGCGTCATGTGGGCAGGGATTCCTTTTTGGTCATCAAGGAGATACAGGTAGCCATATTCTGCGAGTCCATAATTCGTTGCCATTTCGTATAGCTGGTGTTTCAATTTTCTATCCTGAACTAAGAAGAGTATGCTCTCATCCTGTTTGACTACACCTCGATCGAGTAACATCTCTATAGTCAATGTTGAGATGAATGTCTTGCCCATTCCTGTAGGAAGGAGTATCAAAAAGACAGTTTTCCCTTCATGCTCGTAACTATGAATGACTTGATCTCTTGCATTCAATTGATACATTCGGGGAGTGAAATCATTGCCCACAGACAGACCTCTTTGATATTATGCTAATGCATTTCGCGTTTGATATATAATTAATAATATTTGGAAAAGGCGGTTTCATTGACTTGAATAGTTCAAGATTCTCCAATTCCATATCTTCCTGTTTCATCTTTATCTACGAGGTTCTCAGAGATGAGTTTTTCGAGAATCAATAGTATTTCAGTGTGCTTAATTCCTCTGTGTTTCAATAGTGATATGAGTTCATCCAATGTGAGTGTATCGCATTCTGTTAGAACACGAACTATCTCTCCTCGAATCTGTCGGACTGATCCAGTGAATTTTGGTTGTTTTGAAGTCGGTGCAATTCCAGTCTTACTGGATGTTAGTACTTCTGCTCCATAATCCATCAATGCATTATGCCAATCACTCGATTGGCCTTTCAACAGCAATGAATTAGCAATCTTCTGAAGCTCGTCCTCCGATGTATCCTTGCTTGCAAATCCTTTAGAAATCAGGACCCTTCGGATGTTCGTATCAACTGCTGCCAAATCCATATTGAATGCAAAGATTAGGATAGATCTTGATGTATACGGACCAATTCCCTTGAGATTCCTGAGTTCTTTTTCGTCCTGAGGAAAGAATCCCCGTTGCACAATCTGTTGGGCAGCTTCGCGTAACCACAAAGCTCTGCGATTATATCCCAAACCACTCCAAGTTCTTAGCAGATGCTTTGTTTGTGCGGCTGCAAGCCTCTCAATATCTGGAAACTCTCTGAGGAATTCTTCATACTTGGAAATGACGCGAGATACTTGAGTCTGCTGTAACATAATTTCTGATACTAGAACATTGTATGGTGTAGGGTTCCTTCTCCATGGCAAATCTCGTGCGTTCTTGCTCCACCAATCCATAATCTCTGATTGAAATGATTCTACCACATCGGAGCTCAGAGTGCTATTCAAATCTCTAGATTCTCCCCATTTTGTAAAGAGCATAGTCTTGCAGATTCGCCTTGATTCCCATCTGATTTAGCATTGCATACATTTGCGCACGATGATGTGTACCGTGATTTATGACATGAAAAAGTACTTCCCATTTTACTAAGCCTTCGGCAAATGGTTCACTTAGATGTGAATTCTCTAATTTTGACAGATATTCATGCATTGTTCTTTCAACCTCATCCCACTTCTCTCTGATAGAATTAGATGAAGTGAATTGAGATGCATCAAGAAAGCCGGGGGACTCATCTCCCAGAAGACCTGCGAACCATCTATCATCAACACTCATGATATGAACGAACAAACTATGAATTGAACCATGGGAAAACTCGAACCCATGAGACATCCCTTCTTCGCTGAGCTGTTCTACACAAACCTCCCAAATTCTGTGATTGAATTCAAAGTGATATTCAAAGAGTGAACGGAATTTATCAGCATCCATCTTGGGTTTCTTGCTCCTGATAGTGAATTAATGATAAATTTCTATTATACCTAAAGAAGATTGGTTTATGCCCATTAGCAATGCTCCGAAACTATCCTACTGTTCGGCGATAAGCCGTTTCATGAACATATCCACCCACTTATAGAAATCTGAGAATAGTTTCCTAATCATATTTAGCTCTAAGCGCTCTCTAAGAATCATATCTACTACTGCTTTTCTAAGAAATGGATAGTAGTGAGGAAGTGGGAATACATTCGTTGGAAATCGTTTTTCATCAGTTAGGAAAATATTGATTCTTTCCACCCATCTTGCGTTAATCACATCTTCAGAATAACTATCTGGATCTTCTGTCATTAGAGAATCCAGTTCTGCAAGAATTGGTGAAAAGACCTTCCTCTGTATCTCATCAAAGGAGTATCCGATTGCATTCATTCTCTCATCAATGGCCATCTTCTTGTATAGGTCTGCTAGGTCATCCGACCCTGGTACCGTGTAGATACCACGTCTTCTAGCTAAAACTTGCATCATTTCAGAACTGACACTTCTTTCTTTCTCTAGGACTGAGAAAACATGAATGAAATTCGATTTGTCCCAATCCAGTTTATCAAAGACTGCTTTGTAATTATTGATAACACTACGATAATCTCTTGGCACTCTCAGTTCATGAGGACTGGTCATGCTCCAAATATTGAAGAAATAATAAGGACGCGTATCGAGTTTGGTTTTGTCTTCTAGCCGATAGCTTGGGAAGCAATAGTTGCTATCTACCACTATCATATCCGGTTCGAAAGGCTCCCTTTGGTTTTCTGCTGCAAATTCCCTTGTTGAATCCGAGAGCACCTCAATAACTTGCTCTGCGGTAAGGGGTTGAAATGTTCGCGATCTCACAAGATGAAGGTACTTGCTAAGAGGAAGATAGTACGCTGTCCCCGTGTTCTTCAAAGTAAACGCTGTTTCGAATCTGCTATCTCCATTAAACTGCAGATGCTGCATGGCTTGGTAGAGATCTTGGTTGGTGTGATTAATATCAACAATTAGAATCTTCAATGGCGGATTCTGCGAGAGTCCCCAGATGGCTAGATTGATTGACAGGGGTGTCTTACCACTACCCCCCTTGTTGCTAGTCACGATGAATGTTAATGGTTTCTTCACTTTTTGTTCACCCCAACTGGAAAAATCCAAAGATAAAATCCAAAATGGTTCCCCACCCAATGTAGAGAATTGCATCCGTGATTATTTGCATGAAGATAACGCCAATGAAGGCGAAGAGAACCTTTCTGATGATGACATTAGGCGATGAAAGTCTTTGAAGATCATGAAACGATGATTCGACCAAATGTCTATGTGAACTCATATCCCGTGTCGCATCTTCGAGCTTTGCTTTTACATAACCAATGTCATTTGAGAACCTGGCTTCCTCCAATAGGATCATGTCATTGTCCCATCTACTCAAGTATTCTTCAAGAGAGTCTGATATTCTCTCTCGATTTTCCTCTACTAGCGTTTCGTACCTTGCTGTTTCATAGACTACAACTTTGATAACGCTGGCAAGAACTATGAGGGTTCCAAGACTCAGGGCGCTATTAAGAAAGAATGCTACACTAAGAACCGGGTTACTTGGAAAGAATTCTTCTATTATCTGAAATCCTTGCTGTCCAGCTATCCTGTAAAGGGCAATGAAGAACAGAAGTCTCGCTGTCAGATATGTTCTGGAAATACTTAGACGCCACCAGCGTACAGTCGGAGTGCCTCCTGCACTAAAGGATCGGTGAATGAATACGGAAAAGACGATTCCACCTGTATTCGCTATGAAGAAGAATGACATGAGTACAAGGCCCAAGCCCATTGCTAGACGTATCCAACCAACGGTATTCATTATTCCCAGTGTTATAGCATCAAAGACTAATTGTAGTTCCTGAAATTCTACCTGAAGTATAGCCTGTTGTATTGAATCTATGATTGAGTCGTGAGTTAGAATATACCCAAGATAAAAAATACCAAAGGATACGACTGCCACTATTGATGCTACATTGGCAGCTAAAAAGAAACCCTCTAACCGGCTATCATACTTTGAACGGTGGGATTCAGGTTTCATTGGTGGCGTGCTCTCCAGTTGGCGGCTGTTGGCGTTAGAGCAATAGATTTGTCCTTCAAATAGCATATATTAGTAGCTAGTAAGAATGACCGCCTTTTCGGAAAAAATGCGCAAAATATGAGATTTTTTATATCTATTGTGAGAAAATTGCATATTCTATAGTCATTTACCATCTTGCCTACAGTAATTTAATCTGTTTACATTCTTTTTTGTAACAGGTATTATTGAAAAACCATCAACTAGAGGAACCTTAGAATGACACGTGATACTGAGAGCCAATATGGTAAGTTGTTCGAGGACTCTCCAGTTTCACTATGGGAAGAGGACTTTTCTGAATTAAAGAAACATATAGACGAGCTACGTACGTCTGGTGTCACTGATTTTCACCAATACTTCAAAGAGTATCCCAATGAATTGATGAAATGTGCAGATATGGTGGAGATAGTCAGAGTAAACAAGGCAACTCTAAAACTCCAAGGTGTAGAACGTGATGAAGATCTTCTTGGTCCCCTCTCTCGATTCTTAGTTGATGAAGCATTTGACCTCTTCCTTGGAGAGATTGTTGCATTGGCTAAGGGAGAAACTAAATTCGAACAATCCGTGGTGATCCCTACTATCCATGGTGAAGATCGGCATATTCTCCTTGTTCTATCCGTTCCTGATGAATTCAGAGAAACATGGAGTCGAGTCATTGTATCTATGTTGGACATCACTGAAAAAGTTGAGGTGAAGAAGACATTAGCAGATGAACGAAGAGCATTTCAAATAATTGCTGAGGCGGCATTGGAACCATTTTACACTTCTGAAACAAGCCATCGTATCCTACAGGGGATGATTGACCTTCTCGGTTTTGATATAGGAACCATCAGGCTTTACAATAAAGAGAAGCGTGTACTTACATTGCATACCTCAATAGATGTATCCGAAGAAACACGGATAGACGTTTCAATCGACGATTCAGATTATCTTGCGGCACAAGTAGCTAGAACGAAGACACCCGTCTTCTTGTCAGATGTAAAGACAGAATCATTCCTGGAGCAACCGCGTCATGTTATTGATGATCTTGGAATTGTGTCGCTCATTTTTTGGCCAATTCTTGGACCAAATGAAGATATCCTCGGAGTAATCAATGTTGCATCAAGAATAAAGAAGAATCTCTCCGAACATGACCGGGTGCTCTTTCAGATGATTGCTGATATGCTTTCGACTGTAATTATACGTCATAAAGCTCAGGAAGATCTTAGATTAAGTGAAGAAAGATATCGATCACTTGCCAATAGCATAATCGACATCATTTGGATTATTGACATAGATTTCGGTATCACATTCATCAGTCCCTCATGTTATCAAATAGTTGGCTATACCCCTGAGGAGCTGATTGGAATGCCAGTGACAACTGTACTGGCTGAGGAATCTCGAAAATTTCTAACTGAAGAGATGGCATTTGCCCTTGAAATGGAGGAGAAAGTAGGAAAGGATGGATATACTGCACAGCCTCTAGAAGTTCAGCTCCTACACAAGAACGGTAGTAGGGTATGGGCAGAAATCAATCGAGTATTCCTTCGTGATGAATACGACCGTCCCATTGCAACTCTAGGTGTCGCCAGGGATATCACGGAGCGAATAACTACTGCACAGAAACTTGAAACTGCATTGCAGACAGCTGCTTTTTACAACGACCTAATGGCTCATGATATTTCAAATATGCAACAAGGCATCATAACCAGTATGGAGTTGCTGCTTCATAGTGATAACCTGCCCAAAGAGATGCGCCATCTTGTTCGTGCCGCACTCTCCCAAAGTATACGAGGAGTTGCCCTAGTTAATCATGTCAAGAAGCTAGCTCAAGTTGAAGAATCGACACTAAACCTCGCTCCAACAGACCCCTATCTTTCTCTTTCAGATGCAATCACCATGGTTCGAAACACGTTTCCAGAGAAAGAGATTGGAATTAAGACAAATATCACCGCGGAGGAATTTTCGGTATTAGCGGATGGATTCCTTGTTGATGTGTTCTACAATCTGCTGCATAACTCAGTTAGACTTGATCCAAAACCGAATGTTCTGATTGAAATCGAAGCAGAGATAACCAGAGGTGACTACCTTTCAATCAGGTTTTCGGACTACGGCCCAGGAATTGATGATTCTCATAAGAAAACTCTATTCTCAAGAACTAAAGTTGATGGAAGACGTGTCGCTGGGATCGGTCTTACACTTGTAAAACGCATTGCTGAACGATACGAGGGATCTATCTCGATAGAGGATCGGATCAAAGGAGATTGCAGCAAAGGTGCATGTTTTGTACTGGAAATTCCTATTGCCAATTGAAATACCCGATTTTGAAGATGCCTGATTCTTTAAGTGAAAACTGTCTGTCAAAAAAGGAGTTCAGTGATTTTTCTGGTTGATGGGTATGCAACATTGAAGACCCTTGTATTTCTAATTCTAGTTTCAGATTTGGTTGCCCAGTGGATATGACCATGAATTACTAACTCTGGTTTTGCCTCACTGAAGGTTCTTGAAACCCACCAGGAAAAATCTTCAGGGTATGTTTCAGCTGAAAGGGGGCTATAATGCAGAAGAAATATAGATTGGTCGCAGGTTTTACTCAAATCTCCAAGATTTCGCGTTAAATTATCTATTTTTTTCTCAAAGATATCTTCAAGGGTACTATCCTTAGGAGCTCTTGCCACATTCAACATCGGTACACCAAGTATCCCTATTTTCCTGCCATTGTAGTGAATTACTGTTGTATCACCATCTAGGAATACAATCCTCTCTCTCACAATGTCTTTCATATCCCGAATGCTGGCTCCATTCTCATCATTTCCAAAGCATGCCACTATTGGTAACTCATCACCAAATAGTTCTGTAATTGCGTTTGAGATATTTCTATACTCATTGACATTTCCAGCGTCAACCATATCACCAGCTAAAAGAAAGAGATCGGGTCTTTCGCACACCAAGAGTGCTTCCTTAAACTCACTGAAATACCTCGGACTATGAATGTCTGAAACAGCTGCGATTCTCACAGATTATCCCATCTAACGTTCCCACTTCAAATCTCTGACAATGAAATCAGAAACCGAGCTGAGGAGTTTTCCTAGCTTCTCTCCTTTCCTGGTGAGAATATGGATGATTTCGTTTCCCTCCTTCTCGATTTCGATGAGGTCGTTCGTGACCAGGAATTTCCTAGCCGCTGCAACACGAGCCCCATTGAGAGAAGGAAGTGTTTTCGTTTCGAGACCTTTCTTTATTATCGCATCAGCTCTTGCTCTTCCCTTCATCCGTGTTAGTAGAAGCAGTATAGTAAGTTCATACTCTCCTCTCAGTAATTTTACAAAGGGACTTATCTTGGCCATTTTTATCCACTCCAATGCACAATTCTACTTGGTATTACTGCTTTTCTCTGTTTTTTGACCATAGTCTGTCGCGAAATATGATAATGAAAAGGAGTGGATAATCTGCGGGTACAAAGCAAAGATTTAATCCGCATGTTGCATAGTGTGATTAATTCGAATTACTTAGTATCCTTGGCATAGGTGATTATAGTGCAGGATTTATTTACAGGGTTTGCTGATTTCATTAACCTCTTCTTGGAGCCATTTGGCCTTGAGGGCTATTCTAGACTTGTGGCAATCATACCCTTCTTGGTTGTACTCTATATTCTGTACCTTATTGTGATGCGGTCTATCACAATCTCATTCAGAAAGGCAGGAATGCCTGCTGAGGCAACAAGCGGAATAAAAATGATTTTGAGGTTGCTTTTCTTTGCTTTTGGTCTAACAACCGTTCTATCAGCTATCACAGTTATTCCAGAAACAACAATTATCACAGGAGGAGCACTTTTCGGAACTGCAGTTGGTCTCGCCTTCTCGAAGGCTTTATCTAATATGGTCAGTGGTTTCTATGTTTTGGGAGCTCGTCCGTTCCGTGTTGGTGACTATGTACGGATAGGCGATATTGAGGGAATTGTACTGGAGATCACACTCAACTATACCCGCCTTCTGCAACCTGACTTCACCAGAGAGAGTGTCCCGAATAGCAAGGTGATAGATTCCCAGCTGACCAATTTCCGAATCCGAGTAGATGACCTGCTGGCTGAGAAAGGAACGGACATTCGAAAAGAGCAAGGTCAGGAAGGAAAACTCCAGACTGCTCTTGCTGGCCTCCGTATATTGACAAAGGGAACTGAGGTCTATAGATATTCCTTCGAACTAAGTATCCACAAGGATTACAATTTTGAGCGAGTCGATGCCTATTTTGATGAGGTTTGTGAAAAATGGACCGGAGAATTTCTCGAAAAACCCGAAATAATTTTTTGGAGTGAGTCGAACTTTGGTCTCATTTATCGAGTTGTTTACATTGTAAATGATCCAATGGATATCCTTCGGAAAGGTTCTGACTTTCTCCATGAGATTTCTCGTTTCCAATCTGCTATTAAATGAAGGAAGAGTTGAACACCCTATTTCATAGGTTGCCTATCTCAAATCCTCCTTCGAACCAGGTAGAGAATCAATACTACCACTACAATAACAGCTGGAATCACTATCCATGTGAGAGGTAATTCAGAATCCGCCGGTGAAGTATTAGTGGATGTTCCTGTGCTAGTCGGCTCTGTGCTCATATCAGTCCAAACATTATCCACATACGAATAGCACCATGTATCACCAAGCTGGTCGTAATCATGATTCATCCCCCCGAACAGAACCACTACCTGTCCACTTACGTCAAATGCCATCCCTGGGTTTATTCGACTCTCGGGCGCCGACGCAGGATTTGCACTTACCCAAGTATCGGTTTCTGAATTGAAAATCATAGTCCTATCCACAGGATCATCTTCGACTTGGCCTCCAAATAATATGCATCTCTCATTACTTGAATCGTACACCATCCCCGGCCACTTCAGGCGTCCTGAGGTCCCAGTCGTAAAGACCTCTGTCCAAGTATTGGCCGCAGTATCATACAGCCAGGTATCATCCTGATGCCCCTGATAGGCTGTATTTCCATTCGTGAGGACAATCTGCCTGATGCTCTCATCGTAGACCATGACCTGCCCATAACGAGCCAGTGGGGTTGTTGAGGGACTGAGTTTAGACCATTGTCT
>JARGGA010000051.1 GCA_029210805.1 Candidatus Thorarchaeota archaeon | reverse complement strand
ACTCAGTGGTCGTAAATGTAACAATTTAGATCTTTCAACTCTTTCTCAGAGTTTTGCAAACTACCGAAAGGCTGTGAATCTGATTCTTGAAAAGGTATTCTCAGACTCCGCGTATTTGGATACGTTAGGAAAAGAATTGGAGGATATTAGAGGGATGGTATATCTAGTCCTTCGAAAAGAACAACGACTCAAGTGGGAACATGAGAACGAATTCGGACTGATTGTGTATGAGCGATTACATCGTAATGCTCTCGAAACTGCAGCTCGAATAATCTTTGGAGATTATACTCGCCGCAGACTTATCAATTCACTTCTAGATATTCTTGTATCTGATGATACACAACTCCTCCGATTGATGAAAAATAAGAGGATTCCATCAGATATCATTCGAAGAGTAAAGGACACCGTTGAGAAGAAGTCGGATGGTTCCTATCATTATGCTCTCTCAGCATGCAGGTGAGAAAGGTTCTGAGAATAAAGGTTCGTGAAGCTTATCCATCAAAGGAAGGTGAGCGAAGAAGAACCATATGTGAGTTACTTGAGAAAGATTCCCAAGAGAAAGTTCAGATTCAAACCTTGATTATTGACCAGGTAAAGGAGTGGAAGAAAGAGGGATTCCCCTTCATCACCCCAACTTTTCAAAAGAATACGGTGGATTATGCGGCCTCAACAGAGAACACGACTGGGCAAGGGTACTGGTTTCAAGTGGATCCAGAACGAGAAGATGAGATTATTCTCTATGTTAAAACACCTCCGGGAATACTGGGACATGATCTTGATACAGATTCTCCGTACAAGAGTCAGACAGTACGACTAAGATTCTTGAACTGGTTTCCACGAAAAGCAAGACGAGCTGGGAATAAAGCACAGGAAGCAAGAGTACAAGGAAAACAACATCGAGCAATCCAGCTTGAGTATCGAGCATCTCATTTTGAAGATATGAGTCAACAATTAGAGAATACAATAAAGCTCCAGCGGTTCACTCGTGAACTTGCTAAGGAGCGTGCACAACCCGAAAAGAATGAAGTTCGTATAAATGATCTGAAGACTATGATCCATCAACTGAAGAAGTCGAGAAAGTCTGCGCCACCTCTGATTCAGATTGAAGGAAAGAAGGTCACGTTGACTATTCCCTTCATGGCCCCAGATGAAGACCTGTTAAGGACTGCACTTCCAGCATCAACTATTCGAAAGAGAAGGGCTGGAGTGGATAGGGGACTTAGGCATTCTATGGTGGTGTCCGTCAAGAATGGAGAGGATACCTACGAAGAAACCATGATAGGGAAACAGGAACTATTCGAGAAGCGAGAGAACTTACGACAAGTAACTAGAATATTGATGTCACAGATTGCGAGAAGGCGCAACAACTGGGAGAAGAAACATGCTAAGCAGCAACCTCCAACTAGCATCCTCAAGAAGGAACAGGAGTTGGAGTCAATATGGCAAAAGGTCCGTCGCTTAGACAAAGAGATCTCCCATCAAGTAGCCGCTGAAACCGTGTGGTTCTGTGAACAGCATGGCGTGAAGACCATCTACTTTGAGGACCTCCGTTCCTTCCAAGGGAAGGGAGGTATGAGAAGACATAGCTGGAACCTCTCCACTAACTTGTGGGGGATGATGATTGAGGGCGTTCGCTACAGGCGTGAGGCTCTAGGTCACAAGAATGGGGGTATCTGGCTAGTAAATCCCGCATGGACATCCCAGACCTGTCATGTCTGTGGACGGAGAGGGATTCGTGTAGAACATGAAACTTCTACATCTGAGCAAAAAGGTGGAGAATACTTCCATTGCTCAAAGTGTGACGAAAACTTTCATGCTGATGTGAATGCTGCACGGAACATTATGTATATTCAACAACCCAAGCCCAGTGCCGTTTCTGGGCGTACAGCTTGATGTCCAAGTTTGTACAACTTTCAATGAACGGTGATGGTTTATGGTCTATGAAAACTGGACCCTACCGATAAAAAAGCGCAATAGGTTCATTCGGAACTCAGAGTAATTGAATGAAGAAAAGTAGAAAGGAGTCCTTAAGTTCCAGAATTGTTGGACTATTTCTAAGGTTGTGATTTTGGGAAGCTGAGAATGAATTTTGCTCCACTAGTATGATCGCCATGAATTCTATCTTCAACAGATATTTTTCCTAGATATTTGTCCATTATCCCTCTTGCCTGGTGGATACCAACTCCTCCAAAACGTCGATCTTTATTGAATAAGTTGGTTTTATGAAATTCATCCAAGCCTTTGCCATTGTCTGCGATACTTAGATGATATTCTCCCTCACCTTCATCTAGTTTAATCCAGATTTTCTTAGTGTCGCTAGGGTTATGGAGGACTGCATTTTCAAATAGTAAATGAAGAAGATAGCCTAAATGATCATCGGCCATTATCCGAACAGGGCCTTCAAGTAATTTAGAGGTTACAATGATGTCGGGATATGTGACTTTCATATCTGCTATTGCGGTTTCTATAGCCGAAGCAAGATTGGTTTCTTCCAGAGATGAAAAGAGAAGATCTTCTGTGGCATACGTATCGGAGATAAGCTTCTGACACACTTTAACTGACTCAATGATTGATTCAATGGTTGGGTTTGATTGGTCTACAGATTTCAGAATCTCGGCTCCTATCATGATACCTTGCATTTGATTTCGTATGTCATGCCCCATCACATCTAGATACAACATTGCTGTTTCTACAGCTGTTCTCCGTCGATTTTCGGCTTCCTTCTTTTCGGTTATATTCTTCAATGTCCCGATACTAGCTATACCATCCATATAGGATGTGATACCTATATTGAGATTGACCATAACTCGGCGCCCATCTTTGTGCAAAAGACTGAATTCGTATTCTGGGGGTACATCTTCTCCCTGTTGTCTTCGAAAATAGCGTTCTGCAACGAGCTCCAGATCCTCTGGAGCTATATGCTCTTGAAATTTGGTTCCTTCCATCTCCTCACGAGTTGTTCCAAGCATTTCTGCTAAGGCATCATTGACGTAAGCCATTTGCTCGTTCTGAATCACAAATACACCGTCTTGAATATTCTCCACAAGTGTACGATATTTTTCTTCACTATCACGAAGACCTTTTGCAGCACGTCTTTGCTCAGTTACATCCCGAATTGCTGTAAAAATGACCTTTCTTTCTCCCAGCATTATTGTTCGCGAGTCCATGACAGCTTCGAACGATGAGCCATCCTTATGGAGGAGTTCGACATCAAGATTGTGAACAACTTCATCTTTTCGGAGACCTTCCACAACTTTCTTACGGTCACTCTGCTTACTATAGAAGCTTGGAACTAAACGGAAGCGAATCTCTTCCCAAGTATAGCCAAAGAGTGAGAGGGCTCTTTCATTAGTGGCAATTATATTTCCTGTGTAATCTGAGAGCACGAATGCAGATGGAGCTATTTCAAAAAGGGCGCGGTAACGTTCCTCACTTTCTCGAAGTGCATCTTCTACATGTTTTCTGTGGGTGATATCAACCAGAACGTGTTGGATGATAGGAGTATTATCAATTGTAAGCCTATTCATCGTTCCGACAATCCACTTTATGGACCTATCCTTTCTGAGAAGCTTGTACTCGCCTCTGATTGAGTTCATATCCTTTTTGATGAAGGTGTTATATTGCTCAAGAATGTCTGCTCTTTCATCTGGATGAATTATACTCAGTACTTCATCAGGCGACATGTTATAGAGTTCGTCAAGAGAATAACCTGTGATGGAGGCATAGGCAGGATTGGCATACCATATTCGGTCATCCTTCAGAAGCATGATTCATTGAATAGAGCCCTCGGCAAGGCTTCGATATTTTAGTTCGGAATTTTGTAGCTCCGTACGGGCAAGAACTTGATCTGTAACATCAAGAATAGTGGTTAGAGATGCGGGCTCTCCACGATAGGTTATGAAGCTTGCAGCGACCTGAAGCCATATCGATTCGCCATCCTTTCTAAGGCCCCGCGTTTCATAGACCCTCTGTACATTTGTTCCTTCTAACCTCTGCATGAAGCGACCAGCCACTGTTGCGCGGTCTTCAGGATGTAACACACAGAATGCCTCTTCGCCCCTGAAGGAAAGCAGTTCCTCTTCGGTGTACCCAAGTAATTCACATATCCTTGGATTGGCATACGAGATTCGTGCAGGATTTACTTGCCATATTATTACTCCTAATTGAGCCTGAGTTAGCAGTGTGTTGTACTGCATTTCCAGTTCATCTTGGGTTTCTGTATCTATAGGTTGAATCATGACCAAACATTGTGTATCAGACACTTTCGTCATAGTTACTGTGGTCCTACAGTCCGGTAGGTCCTTGCATTTCCATCGTACTTCGACTTGTTCTATTTGATCAACACCGCAAGTATTCATAGCATTCTGAAAAACCTCAAAGTCGGCTTCATGCACAAAGTCTTCAACAATCCTGCTAATCACTGAAGTCCGAACTAATGCAGTCATATCGAGAAACCATTTGTTTGCGTCTTGTATTCTTCCTCGTGAATCTATAATGAGAATACCTTGGTCTATTAAATCCAGAATGGTACGGTTGAGTACATGGAAATCGGAACCGAATTGAGGCAGTTTCTTAAGCTCCTTGATGCTTTAAATTGTGAATCCTTGCAGAATAACATATTCCTGATGGTGATTTAAGAGTGAATCTAGTACTGCTCTGGATGATAAGAGAGGGGAAGAGAGAGCGTAGCAATATCTCTACAGTGATCCTTCAGTTTCAAGCTCATCTACACTCACTCGTGGTTCCAAGCTCTTTGTACCTAATATAACTAAGATTACAATATTAAAAATCAGCGTAATTGCAAGGAGTGGAAGACCTTGCCAGTTGGTATAGATGATTCCAGCTAAAAGTGGGCCAAATGCAAGAAATTTCATAACTAGAACGCCTGAAAGACCCAGCATTTTTCCAAGTTCAGTACGTGGAAAGGTCTTCTGAATATACGTATCAAGTACTGAGAGCCAGAGAATATCATTGACAGACTTCATGGCCGTAGCAATGAAAGCTAATGAGAATATGATACTGAGTCTAGGATATATTGTGTCTACAGCAATAATCCAGTCATTGGGGGTAATGTATCGCACATACCCGGAAACAATCAGAAGAGAGATTGAAACGGGCATTATCGGTAGACAGCAAGAGTGAGTCCTTTGCCTCCACGTTTATCAAACATATGTCCCGCGGTTAGTGCCAAAGGCACAGAGATTACCAGTGTGATGAGTATCATCAGATTGATCTCACCATAGCCAAATTCCAATGTTTCATTGACATAGTAGTTCTTGGCAAAGTCATAGAAACTATCACTTAGAGCATCTACGCAAACTATCACAATGAATATTGGAAAGACTCGCAATAAAAGGCGAAGTCCCCGAATGTTCTCACTAATGAAGTCCCTCAGAATATTATCAGATTGTATCTCCCGTTTGGGATGAGGTATCTTTTCTAAGACTGTACCACGAATCACTGCGCAGATTAGGTTGAGTATGCCAGCTGCAAAGAGAACAATCTGCATAACGACAACAAAACTCATACCTGCATCTAGCATCAACGCGAAGAGGTATAGTGGAATAAGTCCAAGAGATGTTCCCAGTGTGAACAAACTCTGAGCTACGCCTCCGAATTTCCTGTCGACCTGCTGCATCTGTTAAGCCTGACCAGCATGACCTGTCAACGAGGACATAGCACCTATCATCATTGCAATGGCTACAAGGAGGACATCTGTGGTTAGTGAAAGTAATAGAAAACTAATGCCAGGGAAAATCATGGTGAATACTGAAAGATTGCGCCGGTCATAGTTGTCAGCTAGATACCAAGTTTCCAATCACGTTGATAGCGTACATCATGGAAAAAATGGCACCTGTAACGATGTAGGAAATTCCAATATCTCTGAAGTAGAGGGTGAAATATTGGTACATGACGACCATGCTTGAATATATCCAGACTGTGGCAAGAAGGACTGTCCAGTTCCTATTGCTTGTGACGATCCTGACTGCTTGAAACCATGAATGATCAGGATTATCGTCATCTTGAATTGGATGTTTTGTGTCCTCTACTGAGTCACTGTCATCCTTCACAAGATTGTTCTCCAGATTCTATCGAAATGTTGCTCTTTGGAGGTAGCTTGTATAAGAATCTATTATCTCAAGAGAAATAATTGACCAAAAAATAGAGGGAAGGAGCCCGTAGGCTCCAAAATTGTTAGAAACTATTACTTGCTGCTGGCCTTCGGAGCGCCCATGACTTTTGGTGTCACTTCAAGAACAACGCCAACAGCCACGGTCATTCCCATATCTCGGACTGCAAAGCGGCCCAATTGGGGTAGTGCCTTGTAAGTTTCAATGACCATTGGTTTCAATGGTATGAGCTTTGCAACCATTGACTCACCCTTCTTCACAAAGTCTGGGTTCTCCTCAATCACCTGACCGCTTCTCTGGTCTAGCTTCTTCAGCAGTTCATCGAATCTGCAAGCAACCTGAGCTGTGTGGGCGTGAATGACTGGAGTGTAGCCTACAGTTATGGCTGTTGGATGCTGAATGACCATCACCTGACCAGTATAATCGGCTGCAACGGTTGGAGGTGCATCTACTGGACCTGCAACATCACCACGGCCAAGGTCCTTTCGCTCGATGCCACGGACGTTGAATCCAATGTTATCACCGGGTCCTGCCTGAGGTAGGATTTCGTGGTGCATTTCAATCGATTTGATTTCACCGACCTTGTTAGGTGGCATGAAATTGACCTTCTGGCCAGATTTCAAAATTCCAGTTTCAACTCTGCCGACAGGTACTGTCCCAACTCCTTTAATTGAATAAACATCATTTATAGGAATTCGAAGTGGCTTTTCAGTCGGTTTTGGTGGAAGTGCAACCAAGTCAAGTGTCTCAAGCAAACAGGGACCATCATACCATGGAGTAAGATCAGGGGACCTCACCTTGAGGTTTGCAGCAGATAGTGCAGAGGTTGGAATGAATGGGACAGTATCCTTCTTGTAGCCAATGCTGGCTAGGAAACTACCGACTTCTTCCTTGATCTCATTGTATCTGTCTTCGCTGTAGTTGACACTGTCATCATCGACCTTGTTAACTGCAACAATGATGCTTGGTACACCGAGTGTCATTGCAAGGTATGCATGCTCCTTGGTCTGACCACCGGGGCCAATACCAGCTTCAAACTCACCTCTCTTTGCAGACACGACTAGCATTGCTACGTCAGCCTGTGATGCTCCTGTGATCATGTTCTGTTCACTGCCGAGTGGAAATCACGCGGCATTGATGAAATCTTTATGACCAGGAGCATCAATGATAGTGTAGTAGTACTTGTCGGTCAAAAACTTGAAGAATGCAATGTCAATCGTTAGACCGCGCTCTCTCTCCTCTTTCAACCTATCCAATGCGAACGCCCACGCCCAAGACGGACGACCTAATTTCTCGGCCTCTGCCTTGTGCTGCTGAAACGTCCGTTCATCTACTGCACCTGTTTCGTACAATAACCTGCCAGTCATCGTACTCTTGCCATGGTCTACATGGCCAATGACTACCAGGTTTAGATGTTCTTTATCTGTTTTCTTACTCAATGTGAATACCTCATTCACGTTGTGGGTCGTTCACTTGGAACGAACTATCGCCTCATCCAAATACTTCGGTTTAAAGGTTTACGGAAGCCATAATTTTCAAAAAATAACTACAACATCCATCATAGGAAACAAATCGAGGTTTTTATAATGCGGTCCTCGAATCGATGCCAGATAGTAGTCCCATAAGCTTCTTCACGATAGCCTCGTGTCGCTGTTTACTGTCCTCATGGTATGGTGATGATTGGATAGTGATGTCAAGCACGCCGTCAATGGCGTCAATCTTCTTTGCCAAGTCAAACTTGAAGAAATACGGACCATAGAGCACTCTGTTCTTTGTCTTGACGTACTTTGTCCTGTACTTGAGCTTGATACCCTTGCTGGTCATTTTCCAGACCGGTTCCACGGACTCT
Organism: Candidatus Thorarchaeota archaeon; assembly: GCA_029210805.1. GTDB lineage: Archaea > Asgardarchaeota > Thorarchaeia > Thorarchaeales > Thorarchaeaceae > MP5-2226. The sequence continues at coordinate 5,432 of JARGGA010000051.1, read as the reverse complement.
ATCTTGTCATAGTCTATGAAATCCACTGATGCCAAGTAGGGTTTGTTCTCGTAGTCTTCGTAGTAGAGCTGGTGGTTGGTCGCCCTGCCCTGTGTCCATGCAGCAAATCGGCCTGTAAGAATGATTTGTGTGTCAGTAAAGATAGCAACCCCATCTCTCTGAGAGTCCTTGTTGCCAAAGTAACCCACCATGATGTCACAGAATAGAGCATTTGTATCCTGAGGGATAATCTCTCCCCGCTTCATCACATCCACCATTAGGTCCCACACTCGATTCTCTCGGGGGTCACTACTGTATGGCTTGTGAGTGTGTTCCATCTTGGTACGTGGTTCGTAGTCACTCCCCTTGAGAATAAGGTCCATAATGCCTTCAACATAGTTCTGGAAATCGGAAGAGAACAGTTCAACACCAATATCTAAAAGATGTTGAATCTGTTCACCCGTGAAAGTGATGTTTCTTTGTACGACGGCCTCTATGCAGGACTTCAATCGTTTCCATCCTGCAGTATGGTCTTCCATTTGAACACCTCATGGGCTGTTTGGACAATCTCATCACTGGTCATCATACAAACGCACTTCCAGCTATTGTTGCCAACTGAAGGAGTTCTGAGGCAAGTTGCAACGAGAATGCAATTGTTAGAGTTCCGTAATATGCCTTATGACCAAGATATTCGACTCGTGCACTTCGTAGAGCAGACCAAACGGCCTTTATCCTGCTGAAGGTGCCTTTCATGTTGTATGGAATGTGTTCTAGGGCGAACTCCTTCAATGTGCTGGATTCAGGTGTCGAGAACTTGATGTTCTTTTGCATCCGCTGGGCTATAGTACCAGTAACAACACTGGTACACATTATTGCCTGTAGCGCTATGTCTGCAAAAAGGGAGAACTCTCCGATGGAACCTATTGCCCCTAGAGCGAAGAGGAATCCTATTCCAGTAACCAAGTGCTCAAACTGACCTAGTGCATACCGAAGACCGACTTTACCCCAATATGTTGCCTTTGTCAGGAATGCGACTGAGCCTTTTGCCCAAGATGACGGAGTATCTCTTATCCCGTCCTTGATTGCACTGATTAGCCCAGGCCCACCCGTTATCAGTCCTCCAATTATCATGAACGTTATCTGTGTCAGTAGAAGGTTTATCGCTTGATTACTTGTGAATTGGAAGAAACTGAATCCATCCTCCAGAATGAACTGCGCTTCCTCGCCAGTAAATACACCCCTCAGACTTGTGGCCCCGTAGAGAAGACCCTTTAGTGCTGCATCAAGTACGCTCTCGCCCACAGTGTTGCTTGTGATCATATCCATTCCAAACAAGATACTGGGTGCCCCAACAAAGGATAAGCCACCAGTACTACATGCCAGAGCGCCTGCACCGACCATTGGAATACCAACTGCTATCATGATGGGTTTCAGATACGCATGGTGAACTTCCATTTCCGCCCACTTATTTTCATATTCGCGCGCATAGTCGTGGTTGATGGATAATTTCAGGTAGTCATAGTAGACAAGGTTCTGTAGTAAAGCCGAGATATCGCCTGTGTGCAGGGTTGTTGGGTTTACCTTGTAAATGGCAGTCACCAACAATGGAGTGTTACTAACAGGGTCGGTAGCTGAACCTTCGTAGAGTAGAGTATTCAAGTCCCTACGGGAATTATATGCATCTCTCTCTTCCATGGATGAGGATGCACCTACTTCTGAGGTCCACAATGATGGATTGGAGAGGTCGCCCTCTCCGAAGAGCTGGTCGAGGTCGAAGCGGATTGTATCGCGCGATTGCAGGTCAATGGTGATATTCTTCCAGATGGAGGTCTCACCCATGACTAAACGTGCTTCAACGTAGTAAGGACCGGCGCCCATATCAAGGTCGGTTGTGTTCAGGTCAAACTCGACCCATCTGGTCGGGACCTGAGGGTCTGATGACAACCTCATCGAACACTGGATTGTAGACACCATCCCAAGAAGCCATTTCTTGAGTAGGCTGTCGAAGGCGGAGTGTGTCATCGAAGTAGAATACGTCCTCTGAGCCAGAATACGCATTACCGGTGTACCAGTCGTGTCTTCGAAACGGGCTGCTACGAACGACTGAGGTGTCTCATACTCGGCACTCCTGTCCATCCAACCTTCTTTAGCCATGACCTCGATTTGGTCCCACTGTGTCACTCCAATCCTGGTATCGATAACAGCCTGTTTCTTTGGCGAGTATCCCCACAGATTTAGTGTATTTCTTGCCGCAATCATCTGCATGAATACAGAGGTCAGAGATGAGTTTGAAATGACATGGTCATAAGATATTGGAGTTGACAGTCCGTACGAAACAACACCACCGCCATGCGAATCAGCTAGGAGCGTAATGGGATTAGCTAATGTAGTAGCCTCTCCTCCATATCCTGCATAGTCAATATACCTTCTTTCCATATCTTTTAGCTTTTGCGTTTCGATGGAGTATCTCGGTTTGTGTTCATTCAAATCTACAGGCAACATCTGACCAACATCTGTGGGAATTGACTGACTCGCGTCGCGACCAATGGAAGTCCATGTATTCAGCACCCAATTAGCCGAGCTAGCATGAGTCACTGTTTCACCTTCGCTTCTGTAGTTCCAAGCATATCTTAACCAAGTATCTCTGCAGTCCTGAGATGTGAAGTCAATATGGTACTGCTGGTTATCAGGTTCATCGAACTCGACCCAAGAAATCATGATCTAGCTGTCGGTGATATTCCCCGTTTCCATCCCGTAAGGCCAACTCGTTTTGGTTGGATTCGCAGTAAGAGAATCGAGAACATCTCCATTCATATCTAATAGGTCGAACTCGATTGAAGTGGGTTCGAAATTGGTCCTTAGTGGTCTTGCTACTGCAAGCTTCAGGTCATGGAGCACGCCCGTTGAAGGGGCAGCCAGTGTCATCTCGTGATTTAATCCTGTTCCGACCATTACGTTGTAGTAATCATGTATCTCTGCTCCAATTAACTCGACCATACCGATTCCTTGGAGATTATATGGAGCAAGTTCCAGATTCAGTACAATCTCGGAGGCAAAGAGCGAAGTGCTGATATGTCTCTCACTTGTGCTCTGCAGAGGTATTGATACTCTTGTTACAACTCCTTCAAATCCGGGATAGTACCCACTTGATATCATTACATCGGAAGACTCGAATCCAGTTGTCACCAGTCTTTGCTTGATTGCATCCTCATATGTTTTGAATGAACCATCGAAGACATCTTCTCCTGATAGGCTCCCACCCTCAAGCTCGATATTGACATAGTCACGAAGCCTGCCGCTAAAGTAGAGATTGAAGGTAAGGTCTCCTGGCGGTAGGAATGTCTGAGTGGGGTTATAGTAAACGGGATTCTCAGCTCCTGTGTACAGTATTTCTTTAATCTGGAAACCGGAGAATGAGAACTCAAACTTCATTCTATTCCCCTGAACTGGGACCGCGAGGTCGACCATATCGAAGGCACCAGATAGTTGTGTTCTGTATCCCAAGCCTCGGCTGAATCGTCTCTCATATAGAAGGAGTCATCTACAGCATCACGCCATGAGTAGGTATCTAGGTGGCCATCGGTGACATAGAAAGTATTGTTCTCCAAGTCCATTACCAATTCTGCACCATTGACAATTGTTGTCAGGCTCCCGTCACTGTGGCTGATGACTGTGAATGGTTTGCCACCATCGACTGAAACATATCCGAAAGTCTCCAAGTATCTCTCAAGGAGACTGTTCTCCTGCTCTCCGTTGAAAATATTGTCAGGGACAACATCGGATGAGAATAACACCGTTCCGGCAGTTGCAAGAAGAGGGCTGATTGTGTGGAAGTCGACAGTTCTTGCGCTCAGAATATCTCTGAGCATATATCTTGTAAGGTGTTTGCTTCCAACTCCTACAACCATTCCTAGCATTGGTCCAGCACCCATCAAGACATCAGCATGGTCCAAAGCTGTAGAAGCTCCTGTGTAGAAACTTGGAGATTCGCCATCACCAAGACGCTGAGCATGTTCCCAGTCATAATAGACGACTGAGTACCTGCCATGTTCTACTACAAATGCCTGCATATCAGTTACTGGACCGAAATCAAATGTGACTCGTAGTCTGAAGGCGTTCTTCGTATTCAGAGTAGAGTCCATATGTGTACGGATTTGCAATGTATGCAATCCCTTCCTCAGGTATTGCTGTGCCTGATTGTTGCCATCAAGAGGTGACTCAATTCCATCAATGCAGAACTTCCACTTGCTCGTGATATCGCCCATGACCTCAAAGGTATAGAGGCCAGTGGTGCTGACGTCAATTACGCTGTGATAGTGCTGGAAGTATGAACCTTGATACTCGGAATCCAAAATCTCAGAATACCCACTCATGTACTCAGAGTAGGGTCCAGATTCGCTATAGTGACCTGCTCTGTACCAGCCGTTCAGAAACTCCATCTGCGCGGAGATACTGTCATAGTTGGCTAGTATTATCGGGTTGATGTCATAGAGCGTCTCAACGGTTGTGTCGATACTCGCAACATCCATGATCCTCGATGAGATACCGCAATGATGTCAGCGTCAGACCTACTAGATGACCTCCATATCTTGATGGTTTCATCATCGGCCGATGAGTAATCCGGACCACATGGGCCATGCTTTTGATTCTCGACCTTTGTTGGAATTAAATAGTGGAGCATTCCATTTAACCTGTAGATCTCTGATAGGAAGACACGTACGGAATCTAGGTCGTTCTTGAAGCTGAATGGGTGCATGACTAGTTGCATATTGGTACCTCTCGAGCTGGACTTCGCCTGAGAAATAAATACCATAGGAATAAAGCAGTTTTTCAGTGATTATGTTCTAATTCTGCGCCGAAACACGAACATGTATGCCACTCCAACTACAATTGGAACTGCTGCAACTACTATCAATATCGTGATTACAGGTAACATAGTTGAGTCGGTTCGAGTGTGGTTTGGACCTAATTCAATAGATCTCAGTATGTAATCTGCAAACAAGTCAAACTCTGGGTCATATTCATCATCTGGAACCATCGCATTGAATGCCACAACCATATCATGCTCGGGTGAAACCATGATCTTCTGACCGTGACGTCCCCATGCAAAGTAGATTCCAAGGTCAGAACGGGTCCACCATTGCCAACCGTATCCATATTCAGGTTCATTCTCGTACGGTCTAAGGGCAATAGGAGTCGTGGCATTTGCAACGAACTCTTCGGAAAGTATCTGTGTTCCATTCCAGTTCCCATTGTTTAGATAGAGATAGCCAAGCTTTGCTATATCCTGAGTTGCAAGTTTGAGACCTCCATGACAATTGTACCAACCGCCATTCATCATGTACCACTCAGAGCCGCTAAAGCCAAGAGGATCAAAGAGGTTATCTCGAGCAAATCGAAGGGTTGGTAACAGCTGCTAAAAACCCGGACAAACCCGGACATATCTTAGATGA
>JARGGA010000599.1 GCA_029210805.1 Candidatus Thorarchaeota archaeon | reverse complement strand
TCCAATGCGCGGTGTTCTGCATCAGTGAATTCCCTGCCTGCTCTTCTATCGGTGACCATGTAGTCAGGACCGAATGTTGCAAAGTTTGAACGAAATGCCACATCGCCAACCTTGGAGGGTAATCCCGCACCCAGTGCTTCTAATGGACCTCGTCCAGGATATGTTTCAGCATAATCGTAACCGAACAAGGCGAGATGGGCAGCATCACTCCCCGGTGTTATCCCGGGACCGAGGACATCCATCAGACCACACTGTCCTTCTGCGACTATTCGGTCCAAATGTGGCGTTTTTGCTTTCTGAAGGGGTGTTATCCCCCCAAGATCCTTAACTGGCCGATCGCCCAGCCCATCAAGAATCACTAGCACTGCAGTTCGGGTATCAGACATCGCCTAGTAGTTCCTCCATGCAGTCCTGAAACCACTACCCGGATATCCACAATCACCATCAAGAATCGAATGTATCTCAAGAAGCCGATTATACTTCTCAACTCGCTCACTTCGAGCTAGACCACCTGTCTTGATTTGACCAGAGGCTAGGGCAACAGATAGATCTGATATGAAAGTGTCGCCGGTTTCACCCGAGCGGTGACTGACAACAACCGACCAATTTGCGGCGTACGCTATTTGAGCAGCTTCAATTGCTTCCGAAACAGATCCAATCTGGTTCACTTTGAGAAGGAGTGAGTTACCGGATTTCAATTCGATTGCTTTCTTCACTATCTCGGGGTTGGAAACTGTCAAATCATCAGTTACAACCTGTGTTTTTGTCTTGGTAAGATATTCAGCAAATTCTCCAAATTCGTTCTCATCAAATGGGTCTTCTACCGACTTCAATGGGAATGTCTTCTCAATGTCAATATAGTAGTCTATGAGTTCACCGGGAGTCATTGCCTTTTCATCTACTGTGTATTGTCCGTCTTTGTAGAAACCACTTGCAGCAGCATCAATTCCAAGAACCACTTCTTTTCCTGGAGCGTATCCAGCTGCTTCAATCGCTCTGACAATCTCATTGAACGCATCATAACTGGTTTTCAGGCCAAAACCACAAAAGCCTCCCTCATCGCCTACATGCTTGGCCATTCGTCCATATTTCGAAATCATTCCTTTGCCCAAATTGTGGTATACTTCAGCCGCACACTGAATTGCCTCGACTACGTTCTTGGAGCCAATAGGCAATATCATGAATTCTTGGATAGCAAGTGCATTGCCTGCGTGAGCGCCTCCATTAATTACGTTGCACATCGGTACGGGCTGTAGATATTTTGCATCTTTAGACATGACCTTTGTGCGAAGATACTCAAACAACTCCAATTTGAGATGGTTCGATGCCGCTACCGCAGTAGCCATGGAAACAGAGAGGATAGCGTTTGCACCGAGCTTGCCCTTTCCGGTACTGGGGTCTAGCTCTAGGAGCATCTTGTCAACGTTGGACTGTGACAGTGGATTAGCGCCTCTCATCTTTTCAGCAATGGCAGTATTAACGTTCGATACCGCTTGTGCTACGCCTTTCCCGAGGTATCGTTTGCCCCCATCACGAAGCTCCACGGCCTCGTTGAGACCTGTTGAAGCGCCGCTTGGAACTTTAGCAATGCCAACCGTATTATCGGAAAGAGTCACGCGGGTCATTAGAGTAGGATTCCCACGTGAATCTAGTATTTCTAGTGCCTTAATTTTTGTAATCTCAACCACTATTATCACCATGAAAGAATAATCTCTCTCGTTCTCTTTCCCAAAATGATGAACTTCAATTTATGTCAATCCATCTAGGATTTTCAATACTTAACGGAAATCTTGATCATTGGGTGGCGAACAGATACCTAGAACTTCTACAAAGAGGAGCATCTCGCAGATATGGGTAGGCAGCTGCCACCCAAAATCGCGACAAATCTAGACATTGAATAGATAGTC
>JARGGA010000598.1 GCA_029210805.1 Candidatus Thorarchaeota archaeon | reverse complement strand
ATTTCATCATTGTAATATCACCATCCAGCAAATCATCGATGACAAACCCTTCAACAATAAAACTCAAGTCAATATCCCTGCCTGCTATAGCGGTGTTGATGAGAGTAGCCAAGTTTGTGAATTCGTCTGATGCAATGGCATCAAGTGATCTTCTTACGAGACTGCTGAATCCCTGTAAGTCAACAGTCCCTATTAGATCCATCAGATGGACCCATTCAATTTGTGAAAGACGCATATCTGCACAAATCATAAGATTGTTCGTGGGGATTACCATATCATCGAGCTCAACAAGAACGTTCTCAATGATTGACAGAATGCTTTGGTAATGTGATGCGATTAGACTCGTGGTACCCAATACGGCGGAATCAAACATGGAAAAACTCTCTCTATCAGAAGATATTGTTATTCTGTAAGGTACGGTTGAATTCGATAAAGCAAGTAACCATGTAGATAATCTTGTCAATGATACGAGGTCCTGTGCGGATACTCTAAGATCTACACCGAATCCTGAATCCTCCAAATCCAATAGAAGTGACGCGGTTGGTGTTATGTTTACAAATTGATATTCAAAAGAACTGAGAGGCATCTCCAAGTAAATAGTTGTTGAATCCGAATATGTTGCCGTAGCAATTGGATATTGTCCCATTAGATAAACAGAAACAGGTAGCATCAAGCCCAATGAATTCAGAATGAGAAACCACGCCACACCTTTCCGACCTATCGATCTCAGTGGGACTGTTGGTCGAAATCTTCCAAGAACGATTACCAGCACGATTGAAGCAATATTCAATACAACGAGAATCGTGAAACCACGAACCAATGTGGAAATCATTCCGAAGACAATTGCTACAATCAGAAGAATAACTATAGTAAAAATTGCAGATCTACTTCTGTAATAATCTAGCAATAGTTTAGGGAGGAATATCAACAATGGGAGAATATAGAACGCAAGGGGAAGTGAATCAATGAAAGGAACTCCATTCTGTAACATGCGACTTGTCAAGGAAATCATGGCATAGAGAATGAAGAAGATATTCAGAAGGAGTACAAGATTTGAATAGAGATGCAAAGCCCTATCAAGAGGCTCTATTGAGTTGATGCGACGGCGCATATTTCTTCGCAGAGTAATGAGCCAATGTAGAGGTGACGGATATTTCGATATGTTTTGGCCAACCTCTTGGGAATTGGTCATAGTGGTGATGTGTGCCACGAGATTATATACATCTAGTGGTGGAACTAAATGTTCCGATTCTATGCAGTCTATATTTCACTCAAGATTCTTAAAGTCACAAAGAACATCCAACTACTTAGTGCAAAGAAATGTATGATGTAGCCATTGTAGGAGCAGGTCCAGCTGGAGCTACTGCTGCTCGATTTCTTGGAAAGATGGGATATCGTGTAATCCTAATCGATAGAGACACATTTCCCAGGGACAAACCATGTGGAGGAGGATTCGCGTATGGCCTTGTAAATGAGTTTGGCTACTTGAAACGGCGCGAGAAGGAATTCCTTCAGGGAATCTGTAAGGTCGGTGTTCTTCATTCACCGAATAGGCGGATAGTACTTCGCGGTAAGGTAGACATGGCAGTAGCACTAAGGTACGATTTTGATAATGTCATTTTCGAGTCAGCTATTGAAACGGGGATAAAATCAATTACTGGACAAAGGGTAAAGGTGATTGCTATTAAAGCGGATTCTGTGGAGATTGGTCTTCAGAATGGAGAGAATTTTGAAGCTAGAGTCGTTGTTGGAGCAGATGGTGTGGGAAGCATTGTGGCTAGAGAGTATGGATTGCATCGCCGATGGCCAAGCAGTGCAATAACAGCATGCAGGGTAGCAGAGGTTCCTGAGAAACTATCTTTCATAGATGAGGTGTATACCGAGAATAAAGATTACCACTTCTGGGCAAATCTAGG
>JARGGA010000597.1 GCA_029210805.1 Candidatus Thorarchaeota archaeon | reverse complement strand
ATTGATATAATTGGTCCAGCTATTGACTGGATCAGTTGAATACGAAATGTACTGGCAAGTAGGAGTATAATACTAATGAGGAGAACTGTTGCTGTGCATAATGAGTACATTCTGAGTGTACGAACATTTTGGAATATTTGTAACCTCATCACAATATATCAGATCCCCCTAAGTTCCAAAGCCATGAAACGTTCAATATAGAATGTTGAAACCTGTCCACCGAATCCATTGAAATTGTAGTCAAACCCATGGCCTGCCCATGGTATAGTGATCAATACACATTTTCTTCCTAGGCTTTGTGCATATTGATAGAAGCCGAGTCCTTGGGTTGCATAATCAGCTAAGCCGTCTTTGCTTCCGTGGATGATTATGATTGGAGGTACAACGGTACTATTTGAGATTAGATTGCCTGCAAAGAGTTTCTTGTACTGCTCTTCAATTGGGAGATTTCCTTCAACGAATGGATCAAATATTCCTGCTGCATCTCTTGTGATGTTTGTAACCGGGTACATCCAAACTCCTCCTTTGATGGTCATGTTAGAGGAGAAATTGCCCATGAATAATGGATTCTTGTAACCCAGAGTAACCAAGGATGCCATGTTGCCTCCTGCTGATCTTCCAACGACAAAGACATTATCCATGTCTGCTTTGTATCTTGAGCTATTAAGTTCCAGCGTTTTTGTGAAATATCCTATATTCTCAATCTGATCTTGAATATTGTAACTGGCATTGTAATCTGGTGAAACTCCTGCATCAAGGGCTGAAAACGCTGAGAATTCTCCCAAAGGTTGACCTGCCAAATCAAAGAGACCGTAGTTAATGTCACAGACAACATAACCCTTTGATGCAAAGTAATGATTGAAGAGAGGTATGTTTATGGGTCCTTTATTGCCTATAACCCAAGCTCCTCCATGGATGGCGATAATGACTGGAAATGGTCCCTCGCCAATGGGACAATACCAATCAAAGAAGAACGAATCTTGTCCATTGTCTAGGTAGCGAATGTTATATTCCACACTGTATTTTGTTTCATCAACCGGAATTCCGAATAGATTATCATAGAGTGAATACGGGACTGATCTCATATCAGATGTATCTAGATTGGAATATTGTGAACCATAAACATCTAGCATCTGATTTTCAGCATCAGCTATGCCAGATGGAATCGCTGCATAAGGAATGATGGCACCGATAAAGATGAACAAACAAATGCAAGAAACAAGAAGCATTTCCCGTTTCTTCTTCATAAACGAGAACCGAATGATGATAACCCCGCTAGAAAAAACAAGGATAAAGAGCGATGGGGCAACACTTGGATAGAACATTGCGATTAGCCAACCAAATGTGGATGAGTCCATGAAGAGGTAAAGGAATGATATCCCAGCAAAAACTCCAATGACAAAATAGCACAGAATTAGCAGTAAATATCGGATTATTTGTTTCGGACTCATCTTAGTCGCACCTCGGGACTTAGTACATCGTGTTCTTTAAAGATTGCTTTTCAATCGTCAAAGCATTAAGAAGGAATGGTGTACTCTATAGAATAACGCTTGAGGAGAGCTTGAGATTTGTTTGAAGAACACGATGAGCATTTTGAGGAAGAAGAATCTCTCGAGGATGAAGAAACAACTCCATCTGAAGTCGTAGAGAAAATTGCAGCAGAGAGTATCGCGGTTCGAGACGAGCCTGAATCATTACTCGGAGCAAGTGAATCAGAACTTGATGTCTATTCTTTGATCATCGCATATGGAAATGCAACCCTTGGAGATATCTCTTTACTGAGTAAGGGTATGTCGATTGATCAGATTGGACATTTGATAGATGGCCTGAAAGACAAAAAGATGATTGTAGAACTTCCAGGACTGGTTCCGAGGTATCTGGCTGTTCCACCGTTCGACGGACTTGCAGAGGAAGTAAATCA
>JARGGA010000596.1 GCA_029210805.1 Candidatus Thorarchaeota archaeon | reverse complement strand
ATTCTCAGATGTGCTTATTTCTGGCAACCAAGCGTTATAGAAAGGCAAGGAACCTTGAAATCCAATATTTGCAATTACAAAAACGACGAACGCCCATTGCCACATCTCGAATCCTAGGAATGTCGGAATGTCGTCCCGGAGGAAGAACATTAATGCATTGAATACAACACAAAGTGCTGTGTAGAAAATTAGAAACTTTTTCTTTGATCCACTGTAATCAGCAATCGCACCTAGTACGGGAGCTGAAAGTGCAATAATTACCATGGTAATACTTGTTGCGTAACCCCAGAGTGCTCCACCTAGAATTTCATCTCCCACTAGGACCTTGAAGTACAAGGGAAATAGTGCAGTGATAATCAATACAGTAAAACTGGTGTTCGCAAAATCAAAAAGATACCATGCGCTTCGTTCTTTTCTATCAGAGGGAATCTGGTTGGCAGATTCAGGTAAAGTCATCTTGCTCTCTCCATAAGTAATTTTGAAACACAAGATAGTAAGACACACTAGTATTTAATACTGAGGGATTAATTGCTCAAATTCTTTTGCATTTCAGGATGCCAAAGACCTTCTTTTTCTAAGATTCGCTCAAGGCGCAACCTACTCAATGGTTTACCGGAAATTGCATTGTAGTATGTTATAGCATAGCAACTCTGAACGCCGGTATAATCTAATACCGCCATGGCAATGGGTTCCATGTCAACTACTCTTTCCAGTGTAAAGACTGCAAAAATTGTAGATCTGGATTCTACTACTCTAGAGTTGAAATATGCAGTAGGATAATTGTCATTGAGCGATTCTGTGATTTTCCGAGCAGAAGTTGTATCTACATCATATGTGATTATCAAATTGAATGCAATATCACGACCAAGATTTGGATTCCATAAAGGACCGAATACAACTTTTTGTTTAGACTCAAGGTCCTGTAATAATTGCCTAGTCTTTTTGGTAGACCATCCAATGTTTGCTGCAATATCGTGAACCATCATCCTTGCATCTATTGCCAATTGGCTAAGAACCATGAGTTCACTTTTTGTAAATTCCGGCGCATCTGGCAAATCCGAATTTGCAGCCTCTGGAAAAACCTCGAATAGTTCAATTCGTAGCACTCCAGGTATTGTTTTAATCAGCTTCTGAAAAGCGACCAAATCAGATTTCTTTGAATAGTCCAAACTCACATAGAAATTACCGCTGATTAGTGGTAGAATTAAGTATACTCCATCAAACTTCACCGCAATATCTTTGAAAGCACTAACTTTCACTGAAGCATCCGTATAAACCATCAGCGTCGCATACCGAAGATTGGTTTTCTCGGGATGCAAAAGAACATTATACCTATCAATGAACCCAGATTTCTCGAGATGGTTCATCCTTTTTTTAACTGCTGAAGGGGATAGGTTGATCTTTTTTCCGAGATCGCGATAACTAATACGACAGTTGTTAATTAACTCGAAGAAAATCTGTTTATCTAGTGCATCCAAAGAATTGGTCCCCAGTCTTTTCTTTGAATTCTTCCTATACATTCCTACATTAATCTCATATGGTGACAGCGAAATGCATGTTTGTTCATTGGGCTTTGATTTCATTCACTGATTGTGTCTTCAATAATGAATCCACATCAGAAAATTGATGGCATGCTACCAAGTGGTCGTTCCCACAATTGGTCATCAAAGGTTTCTGAGATAGACAAATTTCGGTAGTATATGGACACCTAGGGTGGAATGCACACCCCTTTGGAATTTCTCTGGGATTCGGAGCAGAGCCCGATATTCCTCGAAGTTTTGGTCGCTCTCCTCCTGCAGCCATTCGCATCATGGCAATTGTCGGAAAAGAAGCCATTAGTCCTTGTGAGTAAGGATGCTTGGGTCTGTGAAAAAGTTCCTCTGCTTGACCAATCTCGACGATTCTACCACCATACATAATCCCTACGCGAT
>JARGGA010000595.1 GCA_029210805.1 Candidatus Thorarchaeota archaeon | reverse complement strand
ATGGTAAGACTCGATATGGTTCCCACTGATTTCAAGAGTTGGACTGGAATGACCGAGATTCCCACAATTCCTGAGTCAGTGAGTAAGATTCGTGAATTACTTTCAAAATAGCAAATGGAGGAAAAGAAATGAAAGTTGCAGTTGCAGGAAAAGGTGGCGTAGGGAAAACAACAGTTGCAGGAACATTGGCAAGGCTCCTCGCTCAGGATGGTTTGAAAATTCTAGCTGTTGATGCGGATCCGAGTTACACGTTGTGGTCTGCAATAGGAATACCTGAAGATGTGGCCAAGAAGATAGTCCCATTGACTGAGAATGAAGAACTTGTAGAGGAACGATTACAAATCAAGGAAGTTGGACCAACCTCCACAGGCGTTTTCAAGCTTAATCCCCGTGTTGATGACCTTGCAGAGAAATTCGCTATCAAAGGCCCTGATGGTGTGAATCTCCTCGTTGCTGGAACTGTAGACCTAGGAGGTTCTGGTTGCATGTGTCCTTCTGCGACTCTTCTGAAATCCTTGATGCGCCATCTGGTAATTGGCACAGATGAAGCATTCATCATGGATATGGATGCAGGTGTTGAGAATTTAGGTCGTGGAACAACCCGAGGCATGGATGCACTCCTTGTTGTTGCTGAGCCCGGACGCAGAGCATTAGACATTCTTGGAAAAATCAAGAACCTTGCCGCAGATATAGGGGTTGGTAGGGTATTTGCAGTTGGGAACAAAGTGGCTACTCCCGAGGATGAAGAGATGATCCGCGAAAGAGTTGAAGCTGAAGGAATTCCTCTTCTAGGAATTATACCTCTTGATGAAACTGTACGAGAGGCTGATCGAAAAGGCGTCGCCCCAATTGATTTGAATCCCAATTCACCTGGAATGACTGCGATTAAGATAATTAAAGAACAACTGATTAAAGCAATTAAGTAACCTGGCAAAACGACTTTCACTATGTTTTGAAAGCAATTATTAGCTCAAAATGAGTATCTGAAACGAACAAAATCACTAAAGTCAAGGTCCTTTTCTATACATAACTACGTTAATTCGCGGCGGATTCATAACTTTTTAATGGACATGTGCGTCAGGCAGATACACTACGCACAGGAACTGAGTGAGCTATGAAGAAGAAAGTACACTTCAAAGCGGATGAAGCGGATACGGGATTGGGTCGTTTCAAAGGACTCGAAGTTAGAATTGGCGAGATTGTTGATGACGAGTGGGACGAACCTATGGGTCCTACACCAATGCCCGGACCGACAACTCTGCGTTCTTGGGATCATAAGATCCTAACGAAATACCAGCCATCTTACATGCCCTATTGTCAGGTATGTTGCCTTTGTACAATGGGAAAATGTGACTTGTCTGGAAACAAAAGAGGAGCATGTGGAATAGATATGAAGGCCCAACAAGCCAGAATTGTCTTGGCGGCAGCTAATATAGGCTGTTCTGCACATCTTGCTCACTCAAGACACTTGGTTGATCATCTGATTGAGGAGTGTGGACCGAGAACTCCTCTTATTCAGGGCCCAGGTACTGAGATACATGCACCTGTTACACGTTTAGTTACAGGAATGCGTCCCCGTACATTGGAAGATGCAAGCCTTATTGTCGATTATTGTGAGTCCCAGCTTACACATACCCTTTCAGCTACGGCTACAGGTCAAGAGGGTGACTGGATGGATTTCGAAAGCAAAGTCTTGCATGTTGGTATGATTGATCAGCTTGGTATGGAGATAGCAGATCTTGCACAGATTTCCACACTTAATTTTCCTCAGGCAGACCCTGAAGCACCACTTGTCGAATCTGGCTTGGGTATGTTAGATCCCAAGAAAGCGGTCATTCTGACCATCGGTCACAATATTGTACCAGCGGCTTCGATTACTGATTACATCACTGAGAAAGGACTCTATGAGAACGTCGAAGTAGGTGGAATGTGCTGTACTG
>JARGGA010000594.1 GCA_029210805.1 Candidatus Thorarchaeota archaeon | reverse complement strand
TCTTTAGCACTGCACAAATGCAGACTGCATCAGGTAATTTTATCATGGCGGAGATTACGATGGATTCTCCTCCCGACCTCATTTTTGAGAATGGCTCACTAGGAGAGCAGGTTGTCTGGAATGCCACATCACCTAATCCAAAGAATTACACGATTCTGCTAGATGGTGAGGTGCACTTGTCAGGCGGTTGGGCTGGAGATGTCATAACGCTAAATCTGAATCACATCTATCCAGATAATCTTACATATATACTCCCCGTCACTTTCGTCTATGAGTGTATTATCTTCAATTATGACAATGAAACTTTGCGGGATACTGTTGAAGTGGAGGTAATTGCTGATGTGTTGGCTCCAATTATCGTAGCTTCCGAAGATTTGACATACGAGGTCGGAAGCTTTGGACATGAACTTGATTGGAACATTACTGAAACCAATCCTCAATTCTATAATCTCACTCGTCAGTCAAATGAAACCTCAAGTAATGACACAATTCTGGAGAGTGGTGATTGGAATGGCAACAACATTTCGATAAGCGTAGATGGACTGAATGCCAGTCGCTGGTATATTTACACCCTATTTGTAAACGACACACTAGGATACAATAGCACAAGTTCGATCAATGTAACTGTCTTTGAGGATTTATCCGCACCAGTTATCTCATCTCCTGATGACTTAACGTATGAATTCGGAGCAACTGGCAATGAGATAATTTGGTTCACATTTGATAGCAATCCTGTGAATTACTCGTTAGAGGTCATTGTACACTATAACGATACGACCTACGGTAATGCTTCAAATATAGTTGGAGCGCCAGCAAACATCACCGATGAACCTTGGTCATTTACAGATCCCGAAGGATTGAATCTAACATTTGTTGTTGATAAGATGTATTTGGGTAACTATACATTTACTCTTACTCTATTCGATGATTATAATCATAATGCAACAGATTCTGTAAACGTTTCCATCTACAAGGATTTACGTGCCCCCGTTGTTACAGCACTTGAAGAATTCACATATGAAGAGGGATATTCTGGCTATTCATTGAATTGGAGTGCTGAAGAAAACAATCCAACAAGTTACAATCTCACTCGAGATGGCCAAGTCCTTATGAATGGAACCTGGAGGGGTGAAAATCTGACAATTTCCATTGACCGTCTCGCTGTAGGCGAATACACTTTCAACATGACATTGATGGATTACTTCAACCAAAGTACAATTGTACTCACAGTTGTAACTGTTGCACCAGATGCTCATTTGCCAATAGTCCAAGAAGTCTCGGTTATTGCATCTTATACAACTGCTTCATCAAATAATATCACTGTTCAAGCTTATGCTTGGGATCTGAATAATATAACAAGCATAACCATTGAGTGGTATGTCGGTGATGCGTCTGCAACAGAAGATATGGACATGACACCTGAGAATAATGATTTCTACATTGCTGCCCTTGGTGAGTTCAATCATGGTGATATAGTAACATATCGCGTAACGGCAGTGGATAACTCATCCGTCAATAACTCATATACTACAGAATGGTTTGCATTCACGGTGAGTGCTCAATCATCTACTCCACTTTCTCCAATTGTGTGGGGTGTTGTTCTAGCACTGGGAATCATTTCATCTATGGCTCTTCTATGGATATACTTCCGAACTAAGACACGTTAGAACAGATTACTAACTATCATAACCTGAGCAGGGATTGTCCCCTCCCTCAGGTTTGCAATGTAACGATTCAGATTAGGGTTCAGAAGAATGCTAATTTCTTGGTTTAATGAGCGGGGTCCATCTTGTAATATCGTGTTGCTTTATTTCTTGCAACATTCTCAATTATGCCAATTGATTTTTCATCAAGAGGTTCAGCTTCAATGAACCCTTCTTTGATACACTGGAGGAACAATTTCTCTCCCTTCTTGGTTCTAACAATCACTGTTGTGAATCCTTCT
>JARGGA010000593.1 GCA_029210805.1 Candidatus Thorarchaeota archaeon | reverse complement strand
CGTATATGCATAGTCACCGACCCCTCGATGTGCTTCATCATAAACTATGAGCGAAACATCACTCAAGTCATAGCTTCGTTGAATTAGGTCATTCTGCAGAGCCTGTGGAGTCATGGCAAAGACGCGCGCCGCATCCCACATATCGCGCCTTTTCTCCGGTCCGTCATGACCTGTTAGACAGACTACCTCATCATCTGGAAGGCTTAGAACTCTTCTGAGAAATCTTGCTTGTTGGTCAACAAGTGGACGAGAGGGAGCTAAGAATAGAACCTTGGATTTTGGATACTTGCTTAACCTATTAGCAGCGACTAAACCGGCTATAATGGTCTTTCCTAGACCTGTGCATAGAACAATCAATGAACTACTTTCAGATGCGATGTTTGCAAGGTTGATTTGGTACTCTCTATAATCCACTGAACCCTTCTTTATCAGCGGCCATTGTACCGTATCCACCTTATTGTTCAATCTAGCTCCACACTACCGATTATCTTCTTACTATCAGGTGGTATTACACACTCTAAAAGGCTACTACATACCGGTAGATTTGGAGTAGCTAGAGATGCCTAACAAAGACGATGTGCCCAGTATTGAAGCAGAGCTTTATGAGCTCAGTATGCCCGGAAAGATTCTCGGAAAGGAAGTTCTTGATAATAGGGCACGTAGGATTGGTATTGTCAGGAGTATCAGAATCGCACTCCATCCAACACGATCTGAGCTTATTGTAAAGGGCGCCGAGGTGGAGTTTCCGGTATCATTCGAAAAGGTCGAAACTGTTGGTACTGTTGTACAGCTGAACTCCGTTGTCAATGATGCAGAAGAAATTGAGATTCACGATGTTATCCGGTTGCAAAAAGAGGTCATGGATGATATTCGTAGCTACCTAGGCGGAAGATAATCTATCCTATCGTATCCTCTAGATGTTTCATACGAAGGTGTTAATAGCAACAGATGGTCAATCAGTGCTCCGGAGCTGTTCTCATGGACCTCACAGTCGAGAAGCTGGCAAAGATGATTGATCATACCGTGCTCAAAGCTGATACCAAACAGAGCAAGGTGAAGGAAATCTGTGAAGAAGCAATAACATACGGATTTGTGGCAGTTTGTATAAACTCAATGCATGTAGCCTATGCAGCTGAATTGCTCAAGAATTCCGATGTTAAGGTGTGCAGTGTAGTTGGATTCCCATTAGGTGCAATGGCTACTACCTCCAAGGCCTTCGAAACAAAAGAAGCTGTGGCGAACGGTGCACATGAGATTGACATGGTTATGAGTGTCGGCTCTCTGCGAGGTGGCGATCGTGATTTTGTGCAACGTGATATTGAAGCTGTAGTTGCAGCTGCAGGTGATGCCCATGTTAAGGTGATTTTAGAAACTGGTTTGCTTATTCATGACCAAATTGTTGAAGCATGTCTAATCTGTAAGGAGGCAGGAGCTCACTTTGTTAAGACTTCCACCGGATTCGGGCCAATGGGAGCTACACCTGAACACGTACGACTTATGCGTGATACAGTTGGCCCAAAGATGGGTGTAAAAGCTGCAGGTGGCATTGGTAACTTCAAAGATGCATACAAAATGATTGAGGCTGGTGCAAATAGACTTGGAGCAAGCGCAGGTATTGCAATAATTGAGGACTTCAGGTGGGCACAATACAGTGATTCATGGATGAAACCCGACAAACCATGCTGGGACTGTCCAAGTCGCCATGCAAGTATGGCCAAGCAGCCAAAGGAAGTGTACCTATGGTACAAAGAACGCTGTGTGACTTGTGAACATCGTGATCAGAACATATTCTACGACTAGGAGTTGACAAATAATGACTGACGATATTCAATCTCACGCTTATACTGATGCTGTGATTCTCCATGTATCATTGAATAACGGGGAAACTCGAAGTGAAAGGATTCCAGAGAATCTCTTCAAGAATTACCTTGGTGGTCGTGGTTTAG
>JARGGA010000592.1 GCA_029210805.1 Candidatus Thorarchaeota archaeon | reverse complement strand
CTATCTATTCAATGTCTAGATTTGTCGCGATTTTGGGTGGCAGCTGCCTACCCCTTCATGTCTGGATGGGTATGCTTCACTTCCCAAAGAATCCATGTAGGAGCGTATTGGAATCAATGAAATCTGATACTGAGTTAATGAGTTTTGGAGCTGAAGTATATGGTCTTGAACCAGTCTTCAGTGCCTCAAAGTGGAATGCAGGTGGATGTGGTTGAAGTATGCTTGGAACTACAGAGAGGGAGGAAACATGACGGATTATGTTGACTCCTCCAGATGGGCTGCCTGTACCAGGCTTGGCATCAGTCGGAGTCAGGGTCAGACCATCCCAACAGACATTGGGAGGATGATGCCAGCTGACCTCGATGAATTCAGTCCGGTGTACGCACTTGATACCGTAAAACTTGATACACTGGATAGGAAGTACATTGACTATGCCGGCTATGGCGGAGGTACGACATCTTTTGCCAATCCAATCACATTTCTAGCCGACTCGTCCGGAGGCGGTGTCGTGTCTTATGGTCTATCGGTCCCTATTACTTATGACCACGTCATGAGCAATAGTTCTTTGACTGGAGTCTTCATGCAGATGATCGCATCGAGGAACTCACTAAATCTCTGGGGTGCAATGCCTGAGAAGGATGCTATCTCAGATACGCGAATAGGTGTAACGAGATGGGACCAGATTCAGGATATCTCTCAACAGGGATGGATGGAAGAGGTTTTCGAGAATGATGGTGAGCTTGATGTATACATTGAGGACTCTGTTTCAGATACTGATGGTGCTGATTGGGCACAGGACCCATACGGTGCTACAGATGTGTTCAGTCTTGATGATACCTTGAGATTACGCCAGCCCACACAAGATATGTCTGGATGGGACGATGATATTTCGACGATGTTTGAATCAGCAGTGCTCCGATTCCCACAGGTTCGTGCAAGCTTCATTGAAATCGATATCAATACAGCCGAACTTGACTTTAATCAAGGGCCATTATACCTGAGTGTTCAGCTAGTACTGGGAGAATGGACCTACTGGGTCAATCGTACTATCGATGAGGATGATATTACCATCCGGGTCGATATCGACGAGCTTCTGGGTCAGTCGGAAGAAGATTTTGCCTCGACATCAATGAAAAGACCAGTGCTAGAAGATTTCGACTCAGCCTATGAATTCGCCTTGGTTATGCAATCAGTGGGTGCCTGTACATACGACACGGAACGTAGATTTGCTACTAACGAAGGCAAATCACGTATATTTGATAGTACAAAAGATGATGCGGTACAGACGCCATTGTTGGTGACAACTATCTTCCAAGACAATCCATCCAACATCGCCAGTGGTGATGTGCTTTCCATGATGGAGAACCTTCTATACTTCGACTATGACTACCTCAGAATGTCCATTGATAATGATTACGTGATGGACTATGAGATGTTATGGAACGAGCAAGAAGTCAATCATGCTGTCATGAAGCCAATCATGATCACAGTTGGAGTAGGGATGTTGGCCCTCGGTGGTCTTCAACTAGCCACAGGAGGTGCACTCACAGGCATACCTACAATGTTGTTCGGTCTTGATATGGTAACGAGCAATACTATAGGCCACTCTGTCCTTGATGATGCTCTGAAGTTCTTCCTTTTGGGTTCAATGGTTCTCAACAACAGAACCGGAACGCGCAAGGCAGGATATATTCTATCTGAAGGCTTCAGCTTCTTCCAGTTCACCAGCGACCACCTGGTAAACCTTCTACTCACTCAAATGACGTTTATGTTGGTTGGTGGGGCTTTGACAGGCGGAGCTGGACTCAGAGGTTTCTTACGAGGTGCTGCTACCAAAGAAGGCGCAGCAGGCAATTTCTTGCTTGGTGCTGCTGAAAGATATGCTGGTCAGGCCGCAAGTTTCAGAGGTCTGTTGACATTTGCTGCATGGACAAGCGGCGTTTCAGA
>JARGGA010000591.1 GCA_029210805.1 Candidatus Thorarchaeota archaeon | reverse complement strand
ATAAGGAAACAGGAGCGCTAACATATGCCAGTTATCAGGTTTCAGCTTTTGCAGGTAATTACGTAGACATCATTATTTCTCAGTGGGAAGAGGGTATGCCAACGATTGTCCCCGCAGAGATGTCGATTGTCTTTGTACTAGCAATTACGCTCAGTACCGTAGTGGGTATTATTGTAGCATTCTTTGTATACAGATGGTCTAAAAGATCAAAGTCACTCGCTGCGGAATTAGGAAAGTGATAGCATGAAACCTCCAAAAGATGATGTCATTGATGTCGATTGGAAGACAGAGAACGTCAATGTTACCCTCCATGTCGGCGATGTCATCAGATGTAGATTCCACCGTCATGGTTCAGTAGGCGAAGATGCTGAGTTTGAAATTGGAGACACAAACATCCTCATGCATGATGATACTACTACTGAATACACGCACCCAGAGCATATGAAGAAACCTGGTTGGACGGGAGGGGATGGTCAAAGGGGATATTGGTACTTCAAGGCCATTTCCTCAGGTAGCACTAAACTCACGATAAGAATTCTATTTCGCTTTAAAGTTGAGAGCACTCATGTCGTAGATATCAATGTAAAATGAACTCGAAATGGAGCTCACGTTTTAAATGCCCAGACGAAGGTGTAGCCAGCAGCATAATCTAAACACTCTCTACTGCGCATTGTTTTTTGTAAATCATCAAGCCCTCGATGGTATTCCTCATCAGATATCTTGTGTAGCATTGAATAGCCTCTGCGTTCAACGGTTTCAAGATAATCAAGTCCTAGGCGAACTGGCTTGAAGATGTATTCTCTAGGTTCCACATTACTAAAGCCCTTTTCTAGAAGATAATTCTGCAGTTGAGGAATGGACGGATAACGTGCTTGATCAACAGAAATTGTTCCTAGAAAGAATCTAGAGGTCATCCTCATTGCTATTTGAGGATGTGATTGAGTAACGATACAAAATGCCCCAGGCGTTCGCAGAACTCTAAACGCTTCTGCAATTGTGGTTGGAACATCCGGTAGATGATGAACTACCTCTGTCATGAAAACGAAGTCAAAAACACTGTCACCAAAAGGAAGAACATCTGCGGGAGCATGTGTGAATGTCAAGGCCATAGCCTTTGTTCGTGCTTGAGAAAGCATGCCATACGATAGATCAAGCCCGGCCACTGTTGTGTTTGTCGATTTCGCGAAAAGTAATGTGTTGTTCCCGGTTCCACATCCGATATCAAGTACTCTAGAGGTTGATCTGAGAGCAACACCACCCATGAGCTGATGAACCATCTCAGGGTCTCCGGTTCTAACCTTATCATAGATTCCCGATACATGGTCATAGTCGATTGTGTTGTTTTTCACAATCGCTTTTCTCAATATCCAGCATAAAACTCATTGGAAGCAAAATTGGAAAGATTCTGCGTTGGAGCGAACAGATAATACTCAAACAACTGCTCTTTTTAATTGGTGAATAAGGTGCCTTTAGATAGAATTATGGCAATTGAGAATAATGACATTCAAAGAGAATACGATGCAAGAGCAATGAAGGACTGCCAGAAGCAATCAGCCTTTTGTGTTGCCTCTATTGCGCTGTTCATTGTCGCAGGGCTTGTTGGAACTCCCGGAATGGTCGCAATGATACCAGGTGGTGCATTAACTCTTGGACTTGCTAGTCTTGGAATAGTGATTTTGGTCATTATACTATGCAAGTTGCAGATGTCATAATCACTGTATCATAGAATATACTGAGATTGTAGAAGCTCCTCCTTCATGGGTAAATAATCACTACATGTTTCCCCATGCTCAATGGGTTCATTTTCGTAAGACAAGGGGATTGTTCAAGTCATGGTACATGCCAGCTACAAGTGCCACTCAACTCGTTCTTGCAGTTCGAAGGATGACAAAGAATGATGAGAGGGAGTAAAACCCTCTCGTTCATTATGTAAAGTACCTTTCATGTACTGC
>JARGGA010000590.1 GCA_029210805.1 Candidatus Thorarchaeota archaeon | reverse complement strand
AATCGTTTGAGGCCAGTTGGGTACCTTTGTGTATTCTTAACATAGGTCTGAACGTATCTTTCAATGGCTTCCCTGGCTGGATCGTTACTGCCAAGGTTTCTAAGATATTTAGCAGGAACTCCCGCATAGACCTTGTAGGGTTCGGTAACAGTCTTTGTATGTAGTAATGCTGCATTTGCGATCAAAGCTCCTTCAGCTACAATGCTGCCAAGCATCAATACTGCTCCCATTCCTATAGCCGCATTATCCTCAATTCGGTTGGCATGAACTGAGGCATTATGCCCGATATTGACTCGTTTTCCTATGATAGTATCATGTTGTTCTGTGGAGTGGATAACTGCTCCATCCTGAACATTGGATTC
The DNA here is from genome assembly GCA_029210805.1 of Candidatus Thorarchaeota archaeon. GTDB lineage: Archaea > Asgardarchaeota > Thorarchaeia > Thorarchaeales > Thorarchaeaceae > MP5-2226. The sequence continues at coordinate 1,594 of JARGGA010000590.1, read as the reverse complement.
ATCACCAATCTCTATGTATCCAATATCTCCCCTAATAGAGGCCATCGGTGCAACGAATACTCGTTCTCCAATCTTAACATCTCCAATGACAGAAGCTTGGGGATGAATGAACGCACTTTTTTTGATTACAGGCACTTTGTCGCCTATTGCATAGACTGTCACTTTTCTAACCTACTAATGCCAAGATTCGCTCTGGTATAATTGAATTGTTATTGTCATCATCTTTGTCTACGGACCGCAGGGTTTTTGTTTGAAGCCATTCCTTCTTGAATCCCTAGATAACGGATGGCGGAATAGGGAATAAAGGAAAGTGCTGATTGCATATGAGCTACAAACTAAGAGGCGTTTTCGAGCTTAGCAAACCCGCTGGTGAAACTGAAGCCAAAATAAGAGAAGAAATGGCGAAGAGTATTGAGGAAATTTTTGATCCTGAGAGTTTCCCCACAACCCCAGATTACACAATTAAGGGCACGAAAATAACTCTGAACGTTACAGCATCTAAACCAGTGCATTTTGAGTTCTATCGTGTCAAGAAAAGACTAGGCGAATTGATCGGAAAATCCCTCCGAATTGGTGTAAAAGCAGCAACAATCAAAGATTACAAAATCACGTTTTCACTGAATCAGAAACCCTTGAAAGACGTGGTAATTCCATTCGTGAAGAAAATTGCCATTAAGGATATGCAATGCACTATTCAGTTAGTAGACGTAAGTGAGGCCTTCATCAAGAAAAGCTCGATAGAACGAGTGATTAGAAGAATCAAAGAAAAGGTTGACAATCAGTACTATGAAGGAAAGGAAGAGTTTTGGGAATTAATGGCGGAATCCGAATGGCGAGAACCACTCTTTCGAGAAGACCCAACAGAGGCCATAGTAGAGATGAACTGGGCAAAACAGGGTCCGACAAAAGGAAAGTGGTTCTATCGACCCCAGCTCGTAGCCCTATTGAATGCTATGAAAACGATTGTCAGAAAGGAAATTCTTGAACCGCTTGGTTTTCAAGAAGTTATCTCTTCAACGATGGTACCTCTTGATACATGGCAAAAAACAGGTCATATAATTGGTGTCCCAAATGAGATATACTATGTTTCTGAACCGATAACCAGAGATCCTGTCCAATGGGAAGAATTCAAAGATTTGATCTACATCACGCGAGAAGTTCCTCGTGAGCAACTGAAGGATCTGGTGACATCGCCTTTCGGCGGAATCACATATGCACAATGTCCAAACCTATACTGGTCCTTTAACAAAGCTACAATTCCTCAAGAAGACCTGCCTTTGAAGATGTTTGAAAACACAGCAGTTTCAGCACGTTATGAATCTGGAGGTCGTCATGGAATTGAGCGTACTGATGAATTCCATAGAATTGAAATTGTGTACATTGGCCTACAGGATGACCTGCTAGAATTGAGAAAACAAATGTTGGAGAAATTCAAACACATCTTCGACGATATCTTCCAGATAAACTGGCGAAAAGCTTGGGTGACACCATGGTACATGCAGCAATCCGAAGGATCCACAGGTGTCGAAGACGAGGTTGAGCAGATAAGAGGAACAATTGATTTCGAAGTGTATCTTCCTTACCGTGGTGATAA
>JARGGA010000589.1 GCA_029210805.1 Candidatus Thorarchaeota archaeon | reverse complement strand
CAATTTTGTATATGCCCTGAACTACATCAGAAGGTGGAACAATTAGTCCTCCCTCGCCACCTAGGGGTTCCATTGCAATCGCAGCGATGTCATTGCCCTCTACCTGAAGTGCATACTCGAGAGTTTCCAAAATGTGATTCTTGAAATCATCATCAGTCATTCCTTTTGGCTTTCTGTACATGTATGGATAAGGAACTCGAATAACATCTACACCTTGAGGAAAGACATTCTTGTGTTTGGAGTTCGATGAAGTTAATGCAAGAGCATAACCAGTCCGACCGTGGAAGGCAGGTCTGAAGGCTACAAACCGTCTCTTACCAGTCAGATCCATTGCTGATTTCATACATCCCTCAACTGCACGGCCACCCGAAGTAGTGAAAGTTACTCTCTTTCTATGACTACCTGGTGTAATCTGAGCTAACTTCTCCGCGAGCAATGTCTGAGGAATTGCATCAAAATCCATACCCGGAAGTTCGTGAATAACGTCACTAATCTCAGCTTCGAAGTCTATCTGAGGTTGATACCTAAGACCAAAAGCTCTGACTGCAACACCGCCAGTAAGGTCAAGATATTCGGTTCCTTCAATATCAAACAGCTTAATACCCTCACCACGTACATGGTCTAGGCATCCATAGACATCACGATCCTGGGTCGTGATTGCCATTGCCTCAGCGGCTCTATTCTTCCAATATTTGTTAGTCATCTGTTTCGGTGTTACTTCAAAACCGAGTTTCTTTAGAATCTGATAGTGTTTATCATCCATCCTATTCACTGTCCCTTGGAAAGGCAATCTATCGCGTGAATCCCTCCATTATCTAATTTGCGATAGTAGTACATTACGGAAATATCCTGCGATTCATTGATAAAATTGCACTTGACTATTCAGGGAAAAACTAAAACAACATTAGAATTGAACCAATGATTACAAGAGCACCACCTAGCGTCCCACCAAACAATAAGGTTACCACACCAAGAAAGAACAGCACCAGAAGATTGTTCTGCAACTGGATTCTTGGAATGTTAAGAACTCCGAATGTTGCGAGTGTTACTAAAGAGAGAATCACCAACAGAATCCCAAGTAAGAGATTATTTAGAGCACCGAGGATTCCGATTAAATCTAAAGAAGGGAGAAAGGTGACTCCAACCCCCACATTCAGGAGGTAGAGCACACCAAAGACAAATGATACAATCGCTCCAAATACCACTAGAAACTGACCAACTAAATGTGTATCAGATTTCTTTTGAGCGGTCATCTGTTTCTCCTGTTGTTTCACTATTTCCTTAGGATTAGTAGTAGTCCACCGAGAACAATCATGAATCCTGCTAGTGTGCCCAAGCTCAATAGCCACTGTAAGGGATTAAGAAGTAGTCCTCGGCTAACTACGAAAATGCATACCAACCCGAAAATGAAGACTAACACTCCAGATTTACCCACTTTCCAATTAACAAACCCACTAGCATCGAATGATAGAACTACCATCAGCAATAGAGTTATTCCGAGCACTATCTCGATTAGCGAGTTCATATCGATAGTGCCTTGTATGGCTCCTATTATCATGTTCAGTCCATAGAGGAGTAGTACGATTCCACCAAGAACTATGTAGCCCTGGGCAGCGCCTTCAGCTTTGCATCCCAAAATATTTTTCTCCTTTCAATTTATTTTTCTCTTCCACCTAAAGAATAGAGTAGATATCTACGGAAATACATCGGCAGCAGATAAGCTTCGCCGTTACTGGAAGGACTACCCCTGTAATACATAGTGTTCTATTCCTACAACCATCAGTTTTGATGTACAAAATGAGTCAGGGGTGGCAACAACGAGATATCCAGAATATGATTCGCGAAGGCAGGAAAAACCTGTCAGACTTGAACGTACTGAAGGAACAATAATCATTGAAGGCAAGGCATACCCTGCAAGAGAAATTGTAGAAGCACTTGCACAGTCAGGCTATTCTGAA
>JARGGA010000588.1 GCA_029210805.1 Candidatus Thorarchaeota archaeon | reverse complement strand
GATATGGTGTGAGTGTAGATGAATCGTATATTGCTATCCTCGGAAATGCGTTGGTTCCAGTATTCGCACCCATTGGATTTCCATGGCAAATCGTTGCAGCATTGATTTTTGGGCTCCTAGCAAAGGAGGTTGTAGTGGAATCGCTTGGGATTATATTCTCGGCTCAAGGAGATGTAGCAATAGGCTCAAGCCTTGCTATGATTCTAGGCCCGGTCCAAGCTCTCGCATTGATGGTTTTCGTACTTCTCTACACACCATGCATAGCAACGGTAGCCACCATAAGGAAAGAAACAGGTTCATGGAAATGCGCAGGGTTTTCTGTAATGTATCAAGTTACATTGGCATATATAGCGGCCTTGGTTATTGTTCTAATAGGGGGACTCATTTTTGGCTGAAGAACAGATACCGGCTTGGCCACTCTATGCAAATACAGTATTTGGAATTCTGTACTTAATAGTGGCAATCTTGTATACACTATCAGGATTTGGCCTGATACTTCCGCTCCCTGCATCAGATGATGTTATTGGGTCACTGATGTTGTTCATTGTAAGCGTGGTATATCTTGCTGGAATTAAGCCACTCATGAGGGGATTGAAGGATGGTTACGCATTCACATTGGTTGCAACAGTACTTGCAGCGATTCTATTCGTATTGCATCTCATTGTTTTTGCAACGGATGCTTTGGGCTGGATTCTCGGTTTAGAAAACTGGTTGAACTGGGCACCACTTGGCAGCCTTTCACCTGCAATCTGGCTATTCGGCATGATCCTAGTTGGTATTGCCATACTCAGATTGACAGACAGAATGGGCGGTGAAAAGGGAATCTTCCCTATCGGAGGCTGAATAATGCTTAAGGAAATCGTTCAATTGATTCTTGAGGGGGGAATGAAAAGCAAGCAGGAGATTGCAAAGGCTATTGGAATTCAAATGGAAACGCTTGAGGATATGCTTCTGCTACTTGTGAAGAGAGGGGTTCTCAGTATAACTGAGTGTCAGTCAATGGATACTCCTGCTTGCTCCAGTTGTCCAACTGCGAAAAAGGGCTGCAGCAGCGATTTCCTTGGTCAAACGTATTATGTAACAGAGAAAGGAAAGAAGTATGCAAAGACCTGATCGACTTCATGGTTTTTTCTGCGATGGCAATTTAATATAAAATACCGAACCTTTTGAATGATCATCCGGAGATTCTGGGCGGTTTTCGACCCATATTTCTGAGTTCAGCCGAGCAAGTATCTGTCGCACGATAGAGAGACCCACGCCTTTCTGTCCGCGTTTTTGAAATCTCTGAAATATCTCTTCCTTCCGATTATCGGCTATTCCAGGTCCCTTGTCGCCAATTCCAAGCACTATGTGTTGTTTCTCTTCTTTCACAAACAAGTCAATAACGACATTTTCTGCTTCATCCGATCTATGTTTGACTACATTAGCGAGAATGTTATACAATGCTTCTATCAGTTGAACGTGGCTTTCTAGTTTTATACCAACAAAAATGGGTTTATTCTCAACGTCAACTGAAACTGTTGCATAAGTATCTTTGACTCGCTTAATGGCAATATCAAAGAACTCTCCCAAGTCTACGACATCTAGTTGAATAACACCATCTTGAACTCGATTCAGAATCAGCAAATTGCTAACAGTGTCAATCGATTCTTTGAGAATTAATTTTGCATTTTCAATATTGAGAGTCGTTCTCTTATCCAAATCTGGATTATGAGCTTCAATAAGCTCCAGGAACATATGCGCACTCTGATTGTAGTTCTTGATATCATGACTTAGCAGATCAAGCATGAGTTGAACCATTGCCTGGTTTTCTTCGGCATTTCGAAGGGCGAGCACAACATCCCTCTTGGGGAGAGTGAGAAGGTCGGCAATTCTAATTGTACGGCCAAATGGATCATTGGTGAAATTAGGTTTCAGCATACGAATAGCCACTAGTATTGGGCTCTGTCCAATAATACAAGAA
>JARGGA010000050.1 GCA_029210805.1 Candidatus Thorarchaeota archaeon | reverse complement strand
AATTCCTAGAAGAAGTTGAATCGCTTTTAAAGAAAGAGAAAGACGAAGAAAATTCTGAATAAGTGGCAAAACCAATCGGAGCAAAGAACACTTATCAAGAGGTCCAACCGAAAAAGCTCAGAGGCCATTGTATTGCCATGGGATATTGAAAACTACCATTTCGTTGACGGACGAATTCTTAATGTGGAAATATCAATTCCGCTGCTAGAATTCATTTACACCAACATTGATGATGTCAAGGAGGCATGGGAAGAGATGCTTGGGCAGTTTATGTCTGAGCAAAATGGTCTCGAGCTGTCATGGGAAATGCAGCCAAGAGATAAAGACGCACTTGTAACGATTAAAATTGCTAAACCTGGCGATATCGCGAAATTCACTGAATCAGAAACAAAGGGTGCACTTGGTGCAGTTGATGCCATGTACGACAAGAAACAATCTTCCAAATCCAAGAAAAGCAAACCCAAGGCTGCTGAAAAGACCAAACCGAAGCCAAAATCCAAAGCTAAACCCAAATCAGAAGCCGGCGCCAAAAAGAAGTAGGTCAATCCATTACAGGATTGATATTCGATCCGTTTTGCACCAGTGTTACTTTGGAATGTGAACCAAGTTTCGTAGTAGCAATATCCAATCCTTCTTGCGGATCACGAACACCTACACAATGCAATTTCTCTGTCACAAGAGACTCTCTCATTCTTGAACAAATAACTAAATTCCTTGACTCCAATACTTTCATGAAAAATCGAGACCTCTCCATTCCGTTCTCAAAGGCTGTTTCCGCATGGGTAATAACATCCTGTTCAGATTCAGATAATGAAACGGTTTCTACAAATCCATCTGGCCCGGGGCCATATGAGCATTCAGCAATCAGCAAGATAGTCCCGCCTGTTCTTGTGACAGTGAATCCTGCATGGAGACTTTCCAAAGCATCATATAGAGTTCCATCAAATCCTCGACCTCCAGCTCCAACAATAGCAATATCCGCCCTGCGTTGAACACGAGCGGCTGTAATGCTTTGAGCATCTTTGATTGCAGAGGCCCAAGAGGTTTGCAAATCTCCTACTGCAATTCGTGCTAGGGTTCCAGAATTATCATGAGTTGTTGTAATTGCAAGGTCGGGGGGACAAAGAGTTGTTATTTCATTCATAGTTTCAGCTACAACGCCATCAACATTGAATAGACCCGTTTCATTTAGAGCAACTATTCTATGAAATTTGTGGAGTGTTTTCTGTCCACATATGCCAGATGAGATTGAAGCAGCACCACCAGTGACTCCAGTGAATATGCTGGGCCTTACTGAACTCAGAAGAATTCTATGAGTTGCATCAGTATATCTGGAATTCATGTACACAGGAATTGAACGGGTATGTGAATCGCCCAAATGACGCAGCGAAGATTCACGTTTTTCATCATGGACTTGAACAACACAGTCCCGATGACCAGGGTTTCCCAAATAGCTCATGAGAGGATCCAGATTAGATCGTAGATGCTTAGGAATAGCCAGGATTAGAGTTATATTTGAGAGGGGAGTTCCCAAGGGTTCCAATAGGTCCATCAATGAATCAAGGATCTTCTTCGAATTTGGGCATTGAAACGGATTGTCTAAGACAATTGCTATATTCGAATCTCTCCGATCACCATCCGCAATTGATCGCAGAAATCCGGAAGATTCCGCATCTTGAAAGAAATGGGATTCTAGGTGAGGGGACTCAACAACTGTCTTGGGTAGAGTATGCTCTAGCATATACAAGCGGCTTATCTCGATGGGAAGGACTCCATCCCCGTACTCAATTTCGTATCTCATGGCTCCATCCTACAATTCCTTTGTGATTCCACTACTTAAGCGTGTCAAGGAAACAGAATTAGAAGAAACACACGATTTATCACATCTGGAATATTGAAATCCTTGGATAGGAATACAGTGAAGCGGATTGATCAGTTTTTTCTAATCGCAATCATTGGTATTATTCTGTATTGGATGGTAATTCTAATCTTTGCGGATTTGACAGGTCCACTTGTTGCCATTTATTATTGGATACAGGGTCTCTCGGTACTCATTGGCTATCCTGGTGCACTTCTCATTTCATTTATTGGAAATGTGACAGTTCTCTTCCCTTTCCCATATATTGCAGTTCTGTTTCTTTTAGGTGGAGCAGGTGCAGGACCTCTTGGACCGTTCTATTTTAACCCGTGGTTGCTAGGGCTTTTTGGAGGGGTGGGAGCCACAATTGGTGAGATGACAGGATATCTGCTAGGAAGAGTAGGGTCCAGTTATGTTCGAACTGAACAGACCAGCGGATTTCTGAAGTTTGTTCAAAAATATCCCCGAACAACTCCATTGGTTCTATGGTTCCTTGCAGTTACTCCAGTTCCTGATGATGTGTTAGTTATCCCTCTTGGAATCGCCAAGTATCCATGGAAAAGAGTGCTTATTCCCCAATTCGTTGGTAAAACCATGTTTCTGATGGGTATCGCTTGGGCTGGTCGATTGGGACTCTCTTGGTTAGAATCGATATTGATAGGTGATCCAACCAATCCAATTACGAAATCAATAGAAGTGATAGCACTACTACTCTTGGTCATTGGAATATATCTGGTCTTACGTCTGAACTGGGTGAAGATTATTGAGCGACTGTCGCTTGGTTCTAACCAAGCCCCACAGAAGGAGATGTCCGAGTGAATTATTCGTCATCATGGTCAGCATCAGTTGCGCCCCATCCTTGAAACAGATCAGATCCTTTCTTAGTTATTGAAACAAATCCATCCTGCAATACCTGACCAATTGTACCCAGATTCAATCCGTTTCTAAGAGATGAAGGAACGGTAATCATTCCAACATCATTCATTTCAGTTAGGAGTTTCAAGAAGATAGCTAAACGATGAAGAGCAAAAATGCCTACGCATCTTGAAAAAGCTCTCTTGAGTCCTTCAATGATTCCTACTTTGGGATCATTGAATTCATGTAGGGCACTCTCGATCTCCTTGAATGTACAACACATTGTACGAGCTTCTTCATCAGGATTGTCCAAAAAATGGCCTGGGGCAGCCAATCTGAACGGGTTTCTCAGATGGCCATCAATCTTCAAACGAGCCGCATCATCAGGAATACCCCACCATGAATCAAGATGCTGGTCGGAAAGGGGAGATATTGTAAGTGTAGAATCAGTATCAGAGAGTTTCATAGTTGTATCTGGCAGAAAAGAGTGCCAACCAGGGATTACACGAAGACCAGGTCCATGTTCCCCAGAATCACCTAAGTCCAGTCTTCGAGTACAGTAATGAACTAGGTCGTATATTGCGTATCTTTGATTTCCATCGAGATAAACAAAAACTGGTTCATAATCTGCTTCATGGACAGGAACAGCTTGGTAGTCCCAAACATACAGATATTGAAGACAAATTCGCCCAGTACTATTTTCTTTGACAACTCGTCCATGAACATTAACAAACTCTGTTGATTTCAGGGCGTCAACAGTGTCGTCAGGGATATATTTCCCGAGGGTGGCAGCAAGAGTGCGGTCACTTGTACGAAGGCCCGCTATTAGAGGCAAATGCTTTTGCAGGAGTTTTTCATCATATGAAACAGATAGTCCATTATCAGCTCTACTGAAATTCATCGATTTGGGTTTGATTTGTAAACGTAGAGTATCACTGAATCTCTTTTCGACCATAGATATCACGGCACAATTAACAGTTATGAGGTATTCGTACAAGAATGAATTAGAAAGAAGAATGCCGCACCCCAGCTAATTTGGGTTGCGGCCAATTCCAATTATGCTGGTTTGAAAGCCAGATATACGTTTCCAGATGCAGCATGTTCATAGTCAATAAGCACGGGAATACCCAAGGTGACATCTTCGGGTTTCTCAGAATCAAACCCTTTGAGTCTTGATGTAACTCGAGTTCCCTCTTCAAGCTCAACGATTCCTATGTAGTATGGAGCTTCTGCCTGGAATTCTTCAGAAGCAATATGGATTACAGTAAAGGAAATTAGTTTCCCTTTCCCGCTTACGTCAGTCCATTCCATATTCGTACTGCCACAACCATAGCATGTCCCGTTAGGAGGAGCAATAACCATTCCACAGTCTACACATTTGTATGCCTTGAAATTCTCTTCCCGAATGAACTGCTGATATTGTGCTAGTGTTGGTTTATCACTCATACATCAGCCCTCCTTAGAACATTGACTACACATGTCGCCCCTGTTCCACCAAAGTTGTGAACAACTGCAGAGTTGTGATTAGCTACTTGATTAGGTCCAGCTTCGCCGAGGAGCTCTTTGCAAGCAACTACGATTTGTTTCACGCCAGTGGCTCCTACTGGATGTCCTACTGCTTTTAGGCCACCCATAGGATTGATGGGTTTATCACCATCTAATGCTGTAACTCCATCTTGAACAGCTTTTGCACCTTGACCAGGTTCAAAGAAGCCAATGTCTTCGCTGGCAATAATCTCGGCAATGGTAAAACAATCATGAACGATGGCAAAGTCCATGTCCTTGGCAGTCAGACCAGCCATATCATAGGCAGTCTTGCTTGCATTGACTGAGGACTCGAATGACGAGAGTTGTGTTCTATCACTCAGGTTCATAGATGCTGAGGCTTGCCCGGTGCCAGCGATTTTTACTGCCAAATCTGTGTATTTCTTTGCCTTTTCAGTTGACGTAAGCACAAGAGCTGCGGCACCATCTGAGATAGGGGAGCAGTCAAACAATCTCAAAGGCCAAGCAATGAATCGTGGAGTCATAGCTTTTTCCAAGCTAATCTCTTTCTGAAATTGTGCAAGAGGATTAGTGGATGCATTTTTGTGAGCCTTAACTGCTACTTTAGCAAGATCCTCAAAAGTCGTACCGTACTTCTGCATATGTGCAACCGCAGCAATAGCGAATACTCCGGGGAATGTCAACCCCATTGAAGACTCAAAGTCATCATCGGCCGCCGCTGCGAGAGCCTCTGTTGCACGATTAGTTGACACAGAAGTCATTTTCTCAGCACCAGCAACAAGTACTGTATCATAAAGACCAGATTCAATGGCCATTATTCCCGCTCTTAGAGCAGTAGCACCAGATGCACACGCGGCCTCGTGGCGTGTAGCTGGGATTCCTTTCAATCCAGCATAATCAAGAAGTAGCGGAGCTGTGTGTCCCTGATGAATCAGCATCTCGGGGATAAAGGAGCCAATGAAAGCCGCCTGGATGTCCTTCTTTGGTACGCCGACATCAGTCGTGGCTTTGTTCACAGCCTCAGCAAACATCTCTCTCATGCTAACTCCTTCAAGTACACCAAATTTAGTTTGGGCAGCACTTACGATGTTAGTATTTTTCAGAGGCAACTTGAGATTTCCCTCACGTATTGGATAATCAGCTCGAGAAAGCCAGCTATAAAAAGATAGTCAGCTAAGGAAAGTAGATGCTTCAAGGAGAAAAAATGATTCTCCGAAGCTGTTAAATTGGTGTACCTAGGGGAATTGGTATCGAGTTGACAAATTATGGACTTCTCACTATCTGAAAAGGAACAGAAGCTTTTCGACAGAGCAAAAGCATTCACACGTGAACATATCACACCGAAGGCTCTTGAGCTGGAGAAACGCAATGAATTCCCAAAGGAAGTCGTTCAGAAGGCTTTCGAAGCGGGACTGATGAATCTGCATATACCAACGGAGGCAGGAGGTCCAGGTCTAACGCTCTTGGATGAAACTCTTGTTTCTGAAGCCACAGGATATGGATGTGCAGGAATTGCTACCTCGATTATGTGCAATAACTTAGCTTTTGCACCTCTTGTAATCGGAGCAACCACCGAGCAGCTGAAGACATACGTTGAACCTCTCATTAATGGAAAAGAGCCCAGATTTGGTGCGTTCTGTTTAACTGAAAGAAAGGCTGGTTCTGATGCAGGCGCTGTTGCTACTCATGCAGAACGAGATGGCGATGAGTATATCTTGAACGGTATGAAGTGTTGGATCACCAATGCTCCTCAAGCATCATTATTCACTGTCTTCGCGTCCACCCAACCAGAATTGAAGACGAAAGGATTGTCTGTCTTTATGGTACCGAAGAGCAAAGGGGTTAAGATTGGACACATAGAGAACAAGATGGGACAGAAGAATTCAGTTCAAGCTGAAGTTATCTTTGAGGATGCACGTATCCCGAAGGATTGTCTTGTCGGAAAGGAAGGAGAGGGATTCAAAATAGCTATGAAGACCCTTGACAAGACAAGAGCTGGTATCGCCGCAATCGCAACCGGTGTGGCTCAACGCGCTCTTGATGAATCAGCTAAATTTGCTAACATTCGCCATCAATTTGGTCAGGCCATTGGAAACTTTCAAGGGATTGGCTTCATGCTTGCAGACATGGGTTGCAGAGTCGCTGCTTCAAGACAACTCACAAGATATGCTGCATGGATGGCAGATCGAGACATCAGGAACTCAAAGGATTCTGCTTTTGCCAAATGGTTCGCTGCAGACTCAGCAATGCAAAATGCAACAGATGCGGTTCAAATCATGGGTGGTTATGGATATGCTTCAGAATATCCAACAGAGAAACTGATGCGTGATGCCAAACTTCTCCAGATTTATGAAGGTACAAACCAAGTACAGCGGTTTGTTGCCAGTGGGGTAATCCTGAGAGAGAGTGCAAACCTCGACACAGGATTCCATGTCAAGTATGATGGAAAAGACGCACCTGTAATGTAAACTAGAATCTAACCATGTGCATATATTTGCGCATGGTTCCTCTCATTTTTTTGCAACTTGGAGGTCATCCGCAGTTGCTGAAGGTCCCATCGATTGTAAAAAGAAGTTTCAGATTCCTCACTTCATACAGAACAATAGGTAGAGCTGTATCTTTTATTCTAGGATTCGGTGAGGTTCCTCTTCTAGAATTCTTCTCATTTCTGGATAAGCATACAAAGTATGAGTACTTCAGCGATCTAATGGCGGGGATGACAAGAGTATATGGAAGTAGAGTAATTCCATTGAATGTGAGCCTTTCAGGGGTTCCTGCCGTGTCACCTACAGAGGAAATTCTCAACATTGTTAGCCGTGTTGAAAGCCTGGCGATAGGGTATTGTCATTGTAGAAACAAAAACAAGAATTGCGACAATGAGGTATGGACTTGCATACATGTTGGTACTGCAAAGGACATTGAGAGCATCGGAAAACAACGCCCACTCAAATCTGCAACACTTGATGAGGTCAAGGATCTAATTCTAAAATCGGATCATGCAGGTCTCGTACACCAGTTAATCACTGCGCCTTCTAGTGAGTACTTCTATGTGATTTGCAATTGTTGTCCCTGCTGCTGTGTAATGCTGAGAAGCGCAATTAATCACGGTCTTGGCAACACTGCACTTGCATCAAATTTCATTTCGACTCATGATACTGAAAAATGCACTAATTGTGGGGAATGTGTAGACAGATGTTATTTTGGTGCTCGCAGGATGGAGGAGTTCATTCTAACGTATTATCCGCGATACTGTGTTGGCTGCGGACTGTGTGTTCCTGCGTGCCTTACGAATGCTGCAGAGATGAGAAGAAGAAAGGATAGTGAGATGGCAACAAGACCTCTAAAGCCTCTCAGCGACTGAGATAATCAGAGTTTTTGTGAGTCGATAATCACTTCTTTGTCAGACTTGTCAAATCATTCTCACTCCCGCAATATTCACATTTCACAGTTCCACCAATTCGAATAATATTGACATCGGAAGGTGCCCATGTTGAACCACAGGATATACATATCCAAGAGCCAATAGCATCTGATAGCTCCGTCAATGTTGTTGGGAGCATTGAGATATCATCTCCCAGAACATCAATGCGAATGGTTGATTTCGTTTCACCTTCGTAGCCTGTAATAGAGATTATTGCTGCAACCTTCTTTCCTGTGTACTTTCCTTCAGCATAACCATTGAGAGTTCCAATGAATTGTCCTCCAGAATGAGTACTTTCTGCTTTTACAACTTGAAAATTCTTCGAGCTCAAATCACCACGTATTTTCTCAAATGCAATATGAGGGTTCCAGTCAATAATGGTTTCTTCATGGGTTTGTTCCAGACCAGTCTTCAGTTCATCGAATAGTGGTAATGATATGTCAGCTTTCGTAAGTAAATCGCAGACAGACTTGATGATGTAAGGTTGAGCTTGCATACTATGCGGATTATTCGCTGGGTCAGTAAAGGACACGTTACTTTGGATAGAACCCTCAACACAGTCTTTTGACGGTGAGAACACAAAGCGGAGCGAACGAAAACCACCAACCTCAATTCTGTTTACTGTTCGAATACGGTCACCCACAAGTTTTAGGGAATCCTCGGGATATGCAACCAACATTACAGAAACCTCGGTAATGACGAATCCAGATTCATTGGAAACTTTTACTTTGTATTCGAACTGCCCTCCAACCAGCTCACACCCGCGTAGAACAACAACTCCTATTTCAGAAGTATCCAGCTCTGGAATCCTCATGTCCATCAATACAGTATCAAATTTGTCGCTACGAGTGAGAATTGATTTGTCATATTCTGTCGGTTTCAAATCAGACAGCTGAATCAACGTATGCTTGTAGATTGTCGATAAACGTTCATCAAGGAGTGAATAATTACCATTACATTGGTTATCAAGAATTTGAAATGCTTTTTCATACATTAGAATGGCAAAGTCCTGATCCAAGCTAAGAGATTCGTTGGCAGCAGTGATGTATCTATCGAGTTGTGTATTGAATCTGATTAACCCCGTTAGTTTTGATGCAAGCAAACCTGATACACCAGCAACAGCACAACAAAGCAACACTATCCAGATGTTTGCTAAATAATAATCAAATGCAAATCCTCTGAGAGTAGCAAAGAAATAGAGTACAGTTATAGTAACCATTATTGATGATAAAACAGATACTGCGACATTAAATCTCCAGTTCTCTTGCGACCCAACAATAACAGACACTAAGACTGGATATACAAAGACTAAGTAAAGATTTGAGAAAATATAGGGTGCAAGAAGAATTCCAGGTACTATCGAAAATAAGAGCAGGAATGATTCGAGTAGTGTACGCGTCACTCGATTTAATGATGGGGGAATAACATTTCTACGTAGTTTCAAACGAGAATTCGCATGATCGAGGGCGCCCACATGGAATGATGAGTCATTTTGTTTCATTGTGCCCAGCAGATTTTGCACATTCGAATAGCCAACACTGGCTGTATTAAATTCCTCGGTTTATTGTACGAAAGTTTTTCATCGGAACGTCAGAGGATGTAGAGTTCTTTTGACAGAGAAGCACCACAGTATTGACAGCTAACTACATGACCACCTTTTATCCTCAATACCTCGCTTTGTACCAGTTTTCCACCACAACCTAAGCAGACCCAAGACCATAATGATTCTTTCAGCTCCACAAGAGCAGTTGGAATCATAGATAAATCGTCACCTAGAATCTCAATCTTTACGTTTGAAGAACTACCATCTGTCGCTCCTGTTATCGTGAGAACAGCGGCTACTCTTTTCTTGGTATATTTTCCTTCAGCGAATCCTCGAAGAACAGCCCGTGTTTCACCATTATTTTCATTGATGGTTGAATCGATAATGTAGAAATTCTTGCTAGGCAAGATATGATTCATCATTCCTGAAAGAATCCTTACATTCCAATTAGTATTGATATCTTCACTCGATGTTGACAAATCACCTAGAATTGTTTCAAAAACATGGGACTGCGTTTCTAGAGGTTTGAGCAAGTCACAGACCGAGCGTAGCACTACTTCTTTGACTGGAAGTGATTGCAGATTGTCCTTCATGTCCACTAAAGATACTGTGGAAGTAATCTTTCCTTCAACACAATCTTTGGTAGGTAGAAGTTCAAATTCTAGAGATCTAAATCCATTTCCTTCAATACGAGGAATGAACCTAGATATTTCCGATTCAAGGTTAAGGCAATCCCGAGGATATGATACTATCGAGATAGTCACATTTGTAACTACATATTCAGTGTTATTCATCACTTTCACTTTGTAGATGAAACGACCGCCAATTGTTTCATAACCTCGTAGAATGGCATATCTCCCAGTTTCAGTTCTCGATACTTTCGCTGATTGACCGCTCGCGTCTTCCAAAATAGCAACTTGATTTACGTCTAAGTCGGCTTGATAAACCATTTCTGACGACAGTGTGGTGTCGATTAGTTTTGGTCGTATTGTCTTCCTATCACGTTCATAGATATCAGCAGAGAGAGTGTGTTTACAGAATTTACATTCGAATACTTTTCCTGAAGCTAACAATAAGATTTGATCAGCATTTAATTCTCCACCACAGTTTATGCATACCCATGCATCAATCATTTCGGATAGTTCATCAATGGTATTAGGTAGCATAGCTTCCTCGTCGCCTGAAACATCGATTTTCAGATCCGAAGTGAAAAATAATAGTATTAGGATATCTATGTATGTAGAAAAAAGTACTAGGATGTCAAAAGAGATCCTTAGGCTTGCAATAACCAAATATCCCACCAACATATCAAGCTAGAAAATTGGTAGCTTTCACACATATTTCAATATAACGACATCATAACGTTAGAGTATCACCTGCTCTCATTACGCTACAGCTTACTGTTTCAGATCGACTCATGAATTTTTCACGAAATGTTTCAGGATTGCGAAACAACCAATGCATTGGGATAATCTTGGGAAGCCTAACTTGGAATTTCTTTAGTTCCTCGAGAGCTTTCTTAGGGGAGGCTGTTACAGCCCCGGATATTGGTACGGCCAGCGCATCTAATTTCTTATCATAGAAACCTTGGAATGTGACCGTGTCCCCACAGTGACCAAAGGAATGTTCTCCGACTCGTACGATAACACCCAAGTTCAATATCCCTCTAAACAAGCCATGTTTTCCCTCTATGAATTCAAGATTCCAAATATCGTGCGTATAAGTTTCTCCAGCAACAGCAGCAAAGGAGCGGTCTTCGAATTCAGGGAACTTCTCCAGCACCTGCACATTCGCTACAAATAATGCGTTTTCGTTTCGTTCAAGGTAAGTAGTAACTCCACCAATATGGTCAGAATGATTATGAGTGCAGTAGAGGAGGGCACCATCTACATCACCAGACTTCTTATTGCTGGGATCTATCAGCATCCCAATTCCGTTCATTGTGAGATGAAAGCCTGATTGCCCAAGATATTGGATTTTTAGCTCCGAGGACATCTACAAACCCCATATCCTCTATCTTCAAGCAGCTAAATAAATCCTGAGAAGTCGAGAGTTATCTACTTAAGATAGAATATCTCGTGACCAAACAGCATTGACAGGAGTAGTGTCAGCGTTGAGCGACAATGAAACCATCAAGATGATAAAAAATCGTAGAGCCATCAGAGATTACATCACATCCAAAGATGTACCTGATGAGATTATCTACAAGATTATCGAGGCTGGGGGTTATGCCCCAAGTGCAGAAAACCAGCAACCTTGGCGAGTAATAGTTGTTAGAGACAAAGAAATACAGGAACTTATTGGCCAAGCTGCTGTTGATAGAACAGTGCTGCTTTTTGGAAGGGCAACTCCTAGAGAAGAACTTGAAAGAAGACTGAGCTATATCAAGTCAAAAGCAAGTTTGGAGAGAACTATCGACATCCTGATTTCTGGAGCCAGATTTGAATATATCAAAGGAAAGCCAGAAACAAATGGTGCACCTGTTCTTTTAGTTCTGGCAGTTGACCAGACGCATGTTGGCAACTCTCAAGCCACATTGCGAGGAACTGGCGGGGTTTATGGTTGGTCGGGTCCAAGGCATGCCGTGATTGCAGGTTCAATGATGATGCAAAATATGGCACTAGCTGCCGCATCTCTGGGTGTTGGTAGTTGTGTGTCGTCCGTTCAGCTTGATCACTTTGACGATGTTGGAGTGATATCAGAAAAGCTTGGAATACCATCTCCACACTGGGTGCCAATCCTATGCCTAACCCTTGGATATCCCATTTCAGAGAGAACATTGGGACCACCTCGTCAGATGCCAGACGAGATAGCATTCCTCAATAAGTGGGAAAATTCTTTTGCACCGAAGGAGGCTAAGGAATGAGCGAACTTGAGATACTTCAAAATGGATTTGTAGCATTCCTAGATGGACTATGGTGGGGACTTCGGGATAATACGGGACCTCTATCAATGTATGAAGGATATGAAAGAGGTTTCAGACAATTTGGGAGCGAACAAGCAGAAAGAGATGGCGGAAATGGTGCAGAGGCTGCCGCTGGAATTGCTTCCAAAATTATGAACGCGATTGGTATGAAGACTGAAGTAAATGGCTCGGAGGTTTCTGTAAAGGAGTGCCCAGTTTGGAATAGGATTCTCGAGAAGGGTCTAGAGTTTGCATTCCATGTGGAAGAGATTTGCTGGACACCGTTGCTTGAAGGTATTGGTGAAAAGACAGGAGTAAAACCTGTAATGCTTAGCTCACTTAGGCTCAATCATATAGCAAAAGCAAAGATCGACTACAAGAAAAACAAAGCAAAAGGAGCTTTGGAGAAGGGAGCTATCGTTCAGGAAGACTTTGATAGGCAAGATACTAAATTATCATTGGAAGCAACCCAAATTCCAAAAGTTGGAAAGTATAGATTCGAGTAGCAGCTCATCAGAGCTGCTCGGTCCTCTTTGGAGGCATTCATATGGAGTCCCTAGAAAAAGCAGGGCTTGCTGTAAATTACAACAAGCTAAAAGAAACAAAACCTGAGTCATTATCCTCAAAGGTATACATCTGGGATGAAACTCTTCGTGATGGAGAGCAAACACCAGGAGTCGCACTAACGATTAATGAGAAGATAGAGATTGCCAAACTTCTCGATGAAATTGGAGTGAATATAGTTGCTGCTGGATTTCCAGCAGTATCTGATGCCGAGAAGAAAGCTGTTTCTGCCATTGCAAAAGAGGGACTCAACAAAGCAATTGTAGCGGCACCAGCAAGGGCAGTTATCTCAGATATTGATGCATGTATTGATGCAGGAGTCAGTGAGGTTCCGATATTCATTGCAACATCGGATTTCAGACTGAAGTATCAGCTGAGAATGGGTAGAGAAGAAATGCTGGAACGGCTCACAGAGTGTGTGGAATATGGTAAGGATCACGGATTGATTATCGATTATATTGCAGAAGATTCTACACGAAGTGATATTGATTTTCTATGTGATGCATACAAACATGCTATTGATGCGGGTGCAGACAAAATCTGTGTAGCAGATACTGTTGGATTTGTTAGACCAAGAGTGATGACTCACATCATGAGAGAGATCAAATCACGGTTATGGAACGAAAGCAAATACAAAGTTCCAATCGCGGTCCATTGCCACAATGATTTTGGTCTAGCAAATGCCAATACTCTAGCTGCTATTGAAGAAGGAGCAACTTATGCACATGTCTGCGTAAACGGATATGGAGAACGCGCAGGAAATGCGGCTCTTGAGGAAGTTGTGATTGCTCTCGAAGAATTGTATGGAGTTAATACAGGAATCGAAACAGAAAAGATGTATCGCCTATCAAGGGCAGTGGAACGCCATTTCATGATACCTCTCCCCCTGCATAAGGCTATCTCGGGAGATAATGCCTTCACTCATTCGAGTGGAATTCATTCTCACGGTCAATTGACACACTCTATGACCTACGAGCCAATCAATCCGCTTGATGTTGGCCGAAGAAGAGAATTTCACTTGGGTAAGTTCGTTGGACGTCACTTTGTAGAATATCTTCTGAAAATGGGAGGAGTAAGTGCCACTGAAGAAGAAGCCAAGGAAATCACAGAGCAAATCAAAACAACTCATGAAGACATCAAGAAACATCAGTCGAAGGAATCATTTGACAAAATCAAATCTGATTTGAAAAATCTTAGAACCGGTGTTTCTGAAAGAGAATTCTGGGCAATCGTATTTGAAGTGATTTAAACGGATTCATCTAATTGCAGCGACTTTTCATTCCTGTGTATTAGTAGA
>JARGGA010000587.1 GCA_029210805.1 Candidatus Thorarchaeota archaeon | reverse complement strand
TGAAACAAGAGTCATTGCCCATCTAGGCCACCAATCGATAATCAATGTTGGAGCACCTGGCCAGTATCCCTCTTCGGGAGCTACTGTTCTTAGACCTGATGTGAGTTCATCTGGGAAAGCTTTCTCGATGAAAGAACGTGATGCATTGACCGCAGATTCTTCTGATATATTGATTAGTGATTCATAGTTGCCCCTGATTAGGAAGGAGCTTGCATTCTCGATCTCATATGTTGGAGGATAGACACATCTATCGGGAATTACTGATATTGTACTATTGAAATCCGATAGTAATAATCCAGGTGTAATATCTTGCTCAGCTGAGATAGGCGAATTATCAATTACGAGTGCTGTGTTGCTAAGCAAGACAAGACAGACTGCAATCCCCAGAGCAATTGTTAGTATCTTTGACATATTGTATCCCACACGATTGAATTATCTTATCGATTAAAACAATATAATCCTAAGTATGAACGTCTAGTGTACTACTTTTAGAAGGGAGCTTGTTTCCACATTCTAATTGTTTCACGCCAAGAGGTTGTAGATCCAAAGAATAGAATAACATAACATAGAATGAAAAGTGGACTCGGGTAAAAAGGGAGGACAAAAGGCAACATAACCAAGACTATCGTATAGAATAGACTATAGAAAACATACCTTGGAAAATGGAATCGACCTCTTCCTATGAAAAACTCCAACACACCCACACGGGTTTCTTTTGCTATGAGATGTTCACCTGTAGTTGTAGTTTCTACCAATCCCAATGACTTCATCTTGTCGATGTGGTATACTGATAAACTAGGACTGGAAAGACTAAGGGCACGTTGTACTGCACGTGCGCTATGTGGTCCGGGATGACGTAGCAACCACCAGTACACTCGAAGAGTCTTTCCAGTTAGATGCGATTCTAAATCTGTTTGTATGTGATGTTCTTCGTTCACATAGCCTCCTCCGAATTCTCTGGTGAACCAATGCTAATAATACTTTATGCACAGTTTGTCCTTCAGTAGGGGAATGCCATTTTCAAGTTGCAATGCAGCTTGTATACTTCAGATTCGATTCTACTAATATCGCCTTACGATTTCTCTCTTTTCTTCAAGCAGAAATGGCTTGAAGGCAATAGCCGCTTCTAATAGATTTCTGTAATCTTTGGTTTTGAATTTCGAGTCCGTCTTCATCAAGAACCTTAGTTCCATTTGATCTGGTGATGTGGAAATAGAGTTATAGTAGCAGTTTCTTGCAAGGAGGTATGATTCATCCAGAATTCCTCGAATGAATTGGTTCTTGGATGTTTTACCGGTGTTGGTGAAACCAAGGTACCTTTCAATATAGTATGCAGTTTTTACAGTTTCATATAACAATGCCGCGGTGCCTGTAAACATAAGATTGCTTTCCAAATTTGCGCAAATGTGATTATGCGTATCCAATAGTTCTCCAAGCAACACCTCAATAACTGATTCGTTGATTCCAAATTTGGCGGAGAATTTGTTCCCAAAAAGTAGTATACCCGAATGAATCTGATTCCAGTAATAGAAGCGCAATTTTGGCTCCGTTAGCCTTTGGATTTCGGATTTCATGATAACTTTGGCATCTAATACTCTGCGATTCATCCTTCTAGTACTATATTTCTTTAGAATCTCCACAATAGAGGATTTGCTGGATACATTGTTGACAACTGCAAGGAAGTCGATATCGCTGGTTTTTTCTCCTTCTTTCAAGGCCCAAGATCCTGTAAGGTATATAGATTCAGAAAAACTAGAAAGATTGGCAATGCATTTCTCTAGGAGCGAACTATATTCAACTGGAATGCCAAAAGAATGCAATTCTTGTAACTCGAAGTTTTGTTTCATTTGATTGTACCCTCAAGATTTTCATCACTGCAAAATCAAGTCCAAGACTTGACGCAGCCTGAGTTTTGAACGACAATTGGCTCTGGTGTATCTTGTTTGACTAGTAATCATCCCCCTAACTCCAA
>JARGGA010000049.1 GCA_029210805.1 Candidatus Thorarchaeota archaeon | reverse complement strand
ACCGAACAACATCTTGGGCTCGATGTCTAGGATCGTATAGGTTTCGGGAAACGGTTTCATAGCTTAGTTTATAGAAAAAGTCCCAATCTTCTTCGCTTTTGGCCTGTGTTATGTTGAAATTCATCATCTTTCACTCCTCACTAGCGGAAACTTTGCCAACAGGGGAGATATAGACAGTCATCTCGTTCTCACCATCTGCTTGAATCAACTCATCCATAACTTTCTGTTCGTAAGCTGCGATCGCACAAGTACCTGCACCGATGCCCTCACATGCAATATACAAATTCTGGCATATGTGTCCTGCTTCAATGAGGATGTCCTTGTAGCTGACAAGACTATATCTCCACTCTGTCTTGTATGGTATAGCCGCCCACACAAATACAACTCCGGATTCACCAATGAAATTCTGGAACCATGCCTTGTTCATGAGCTCGTCCCCATCAGGAAGATTCTTTGTGACTAGGAGGAGTTTATGCTCAATCGGAAGGTACCGATAAATACCAACTTCAAGTCCTTCAACCTGATAAATCAGCAAATAGGTTTCAAAGGGTTGACGCCCACCACCTGATGGTACTGCACGCTTTGTCCACACCTTGTTCTTGTCTACTTCTCGAACTCCTTGTGTAGCCCATAAAAGAAATGACAATTCTTCCAAAGAAAGTGGTTCATCGGTAAAAGCACGCCTACTTTTTCGATTAGCTATTGCATCGTAAAGAGGAATTCGGCCCACTTTTATGTCCTTGGAATCAACCAAATCTATCAGTTCAGCACTACTATCATATGGTTTTTGGAGAGGGGGTGGTGTCACATCCTTCCTCTGGTCGGGTTCCCACCATTCTTCGGGAGGAATGGCGTCATAGTCGTGAGCTTTCAGTAGTTTCCGTCTTTCTTTGATTATTTCTTCGTATTTGTCCAACGATATTCACCATCTAAGAAGCTAGAACCAATATGCATTGTACAACAATGAACGCCCCAGAAGCATGAATAAGGATTCTGGACATAGCAACAATTTCCTATGCTGGAAAAGACAATTTACCAACAAAGCCTAGGCTCTGGCAATCAAGAGAAAAGAGAATCTAAAAACTCCGGATCATAGCACCAATCTTGAGTAGTTCGCTGGCTTCGTTTCGGACTCCAGAGAAGTGCCCCTACTAATTGGCGTCTGATACTTATAATATCCACCAATAACCGCACAATTAGGTCAAGAAGAGTGCAGGTTTTTTTCAATTTTTGAACGGTGTTTTGCAAGTAGGTGTAGGACACATTGGCAAATCTCTCGGAGTGGGACGGTCAGGTGTAAGGCCGATTTGACCATTTTCGGCTTTGTTAAAAAAGGTGTTACCCATGATTACAATGACGTCCGACCCAGGAAACCCAGAAGGCGAGCCCTTTAATTTCTCCGACCCAGGAAACCCAGAAGGCGAGCCTTTTTTGCTATAGTGAGAATTCCCCTCTGTTTAGTATCATATTGATACTCTCGGGGAGTTGGTGAACCACCAGGTGGTTCACCCGGGCATTCACTACATACAACTGTGTATCTACATAGAAATCTTGCATGATATTGAATGAATTGTTTCATCATCTAACAACAAAACGAAAAATCCTTGTAGCTGTTTTGCTCTGGATATTATATGGACACTTTGAGCGCTGGTATTTTCGATAACATTCGTATCTGGATAGGGGATGAGATTACAAGAGGGCGTATTGTATTCGATTCGTTAGAACCATCCTTGATTAGCGATTCAGGAAAACGTCTTGGTAAGAACAGACAAGACGTATTCTATGAATTCGATTATGAGATAATGACTGATGAGAATGGAACCCAGTTCTCTACCAAATTGCAGAACTCAGTCATTGTTCAGCTGAATCCAAAACTGGTAATTACTCGTTCATACAATGAAAATACAATCGAGCATCCTGGTGATATACATCCTCCCTCATCTAAAGGATGGTATGGACGTATGATCAGAGGAACAAGAGATGCCATCTATGTGATTCAAGAAATACGAAACCGCAACCAATGCTGGCTGACAATATTAGACCCTCACAACAAGACTATTCTTGAGTGTCACTCAGTAGAGCGATATGAGATTGACGTGCTACAGCTTGTCGATTTTATTGAACACTTTGATGTACGTATACGTTTCTTTGGTAAGCACGCTCATGCAGAAATACGAGAACGTATCTTGCGGGTTCTTGATGAAACTACCTTATCATGGCAAGATATCTACAATCTATCTCAAGGGATAGGAATCCCTCCTTCGCTAGTTCGAGGGAAAACTAGTCGTGAAACATTAGTTCAGTTGTTCCCAGTCCATGCCTATTCAGAGGACACAAGAGAAGAAGTTCTTGCCTTTCTTGCATGGACTGTGAAAGAGGTCTTTCCAGCAGGGGACTTGGTGGAATTTACTGAGGGTCTAGGTGAAATGCCAACCCTCCGAGCCCTAATGGTTGACCATCTGAGAATAGTACTTGATGGCAGACCAATACCTCCGTATTCCGCCCTTGCTTGGTCCGCAGCTAGAGGTTACAATATTCCTAGAATACCTATAGAGGAGGCACAATTACCGAAACCGAGTGTTGTCTTTCGTTACAAAGTCTTTGAGAAGGTCCCAAACTGGGAGGCTGAAGCCATTCCGATATTGAAGACCTTTGAGAGTCGGGATAAGCTAACTCTTGTCCTTCCTAAAATGAGTAAAACCCGTTCAACGAATCGAAAAAGGTTTCTCATATCATCGATGGGATTCAGCCTTAGAGCATACGTACATCCTGAGAACGTTGGATTACAAAACATTGTGTATTCTGGACCACTCTACAGATGGGCACATCAACATCTGGCATATTCATTGAGGCTAAGTACAGAATTAGACGACCATTCCTATCTTCAGTCGATAATAGTGCCTCCATCTGCTGGAGAGAGGATAAGGTCTGTTATACCACAAGCCTATACAATTGCTTGGTCTGGTTCGTCTACAAATTACCATCTCTTCGATGAGAAGAAGGCGGAATGGGCCATCACGCAAAATCACATACTGAAGTCTCCTGAGAGGAGAGTGGCTTTACGAACCTTGAGGAAGGAGTTTGGAGGAAATATCCAAGAGCCACCGCATCACCTTACCAGAAAAGAGGCGGAGATAATCGATATGGTGAATTCAACTGTCTTCTATCTCACCCACCTTGAGATTGAAAGAGGTCGGCAGTATTGGAACACCACTGAAAAAGAAACAAAACGTATCTTGACGGACTTGCGAAACAAAGATGTGGTTGATATATCTTATCGATTCAATATGGGTGGAAACTTCATCCGAGCTGGAATAATTGTGGACGGACAACCTAAATCTGTATATTCGATATCACGTGCACTGCTGAAAGGATGCCCTACAACACGGACGCTGATCTCGGATGATGGTTCTTTTTCAATCAATACCTGTCGAATTCCTGTAGGGATGAGAGATGTGATTTTTGAGGACCTTCCCAGAATTGCCAAGGAGAACAACATCACTGTAAGACCTTATACAGTCACTGGTTTCAGAAACTATGAGGGCAGTCTATTTCAACGTATTATCAGAGATGATGGAACCTATGATGATAATATATCCAATTTCCTATCTCAGGTCAAATCGTTGCCGGAATCAAAGGTATCGGGATAGGTGTTAGTTATTGAGAAGGACAGTTTAGCAATCCTTTTATTGAATTTTGAAAGGACAACGGATTAGCATCGGGACGTAGCTCAAAAGTGTGCTGCGTCAGTAGCCACTGAGAAACCTGGCAGAGCAATGGACTGTAGAGGACTGTCAGTTTCGATGGCATCCATAGTGATCCATCGGTTGCCGGTTCAAATCCGGCCGTCCCGACCATTCTTTTCTGTTTCCATTACACCGCAAAACTTGAATTATGAATGGCATATGCCAAGGATGCGAAAGGAGAGGCGGATATGTCATCGAATACGCGGTATCTAGCAATACTGAGTGCCATCTCAGTCATACGAATAGTTCTCTATTTGTACTGGTACTTCTGGTTCTCAGACTTCATTACACCTATGCAAATAACCGAAATTGGGTTTTTCCTTTATGTTCAGTTACCACTCATCTTGGTCACACTTGATTTAGTTCTTATCATCACTCTTCTTCTTACCAAAGGAAAGACTTGGAGTCTATTCATGATTGGTAGTCTGACTGCAATAGCTCAATCACTATTTCTCTTATACGGCATCGAAACTGTTCCTGTTGTCCTGGGTTTTCTAATAACCATAATATCAGGACTACAAATAGTGGCAGTACTAGTCTTTGCTATTCTACGACGTTCTCCAACACCTCTTTTGGAAGAGAAATCTTGAATGTACAACGTGAATCTCCTTTGAGTACAGATCATCAGCCTTGTTCAAATCTAGTTTTTCTAACAGACTGAACAAACGAATCCACATCTCGTTGTCCGTGAAGAATGAATACGTTTTTCGTTTGTTTCAGTACCTCTAAGAATCACTGGTTTCCTGATACGAGGATAATCCCATATCCACCTGATGAATTCACGATCAATCTTCTCAGGACAGTTATCAGTGATATCCGGTCTGGTTTTCCCTCGAAATCTAAGGAATCTAATGAACACACGAAGGTATGATAGTCTTCTTGGAATATCAATAAAGATGATAGTATCTGCTGCGCTGGCACGGAGCTTGAGTGTGGATGTATAATTCCCATCCATAACCCACGATTCTGCTTTGATCAGTTCATTGACTTTGACTCGCCATTCGTCCTTGGGGGTGTAAACCCAGTTTGTTTTCCAATAATGCCGGTCCAAATGAACGATGGGAAGGTTGAGGATTCGGCCAATTCTCTTGCCCAAGGTGGATTTTCCCGACCCACTAGGTCCTAGAATCAACACCAGCTTCATTGCAAATTTTGCAGAATTCTCTACGAATTAAGTACTTCTTTTTGGCGTGGAACACAACTCTCAATATTCTGGACACCTATATTATTCAGGGGTCTGAAAAATGGTGAACATCAAGATAACCGTAATCAAGACTTTTAGTCCTGAGGAGGTCTTTGGTCACGAGTACAAAGGGCCAAATGGAGAGACAGCCAACAAATGCAACTTGAAAGAGGGTCAGTCGTGGGAGACTGATGGGTGGACAATGCCTGAAGGGTTCTGTAGCTGGGCATGGGAAGACCTTCGAAAGGATAGGTACCTGTTAACATTTGGTGGAAATCTTCCAGATACTGATGAAGGCGTGGTGTTTGTTTCCTGTTCTGATGGAAAACGACCTGTTGTATTCAAACTTGAGCGTTTAGAAGATTAGAAGAAGTTTATTTCTCAACTTTTTCCAGAAATTCATTTTGACGAGATTAATATAATAAATAATAATTCAAACGAAATATTAATCGTTAAATGTCGAATTTAACAAACCTAATAAATTCATCCGCGAATGATAGAACGGAAGAGAATCCAAGAATAAACTTCAGCGATGAGCTATCTTCCTTGGTTCTTCTAGATCATGATGGTCCAATGAAGGGTGTACACGTTCACCAGGACTGCTGATGAAGACCAAGATTGTGAGTTGACCAATGGAGGCATGAATGGCATGCCATGGAGCCGAATCCGAGAAAAAACAATCGACCATACCAAGGTTACAATTCTAGGTGCAGGACACGCAGGCAGAGGCATTGCTAGCTATCTCTCTATTCATGGATTCGAAATTAGTCTCTACAACCGTACAATTGAGAATGTCAAGGGAATAATCGATAGGGGAGGTATCGACGCTCATGGTATTATAGAGGGATTTGCACCCATTAAATTGGTTACAGACGATATAGCCGCGGCAATAAATGGCAGAAACATTCTCATTATTACAGTACCAGCTCAAGCTCACCCATTCTTCGCTGAAACTATGGGACCGTATTTGAAATCCGAGCAAGCTGTGCTCCTAATGCCAGGACGGACTGGTGGTGCACTTGAGTTTGCGAGAATATTGAAATTAAACTCATTCACTGATGATATTCTGCTAGGAGAAGCTCAGACATTCAGCTTTGTATCCCGGACAACTGGGCCAGACTCGGTACTGATATCCAGCATCAAGAACAGTGTCAGAATCAGCGCTTTTCCAGCATCCCTTAATCGGCGAATGTTGAAGAGTCTAAAACGACTCCCACTTGCTTTTGAGCTGGCCGATGATGTTATGGAAACCAGTCTCAATAATATGGGTGCAATGTTGCACCCGGCTCCCACAATCCTATGTGCTGGTCTTCTGGAGTCAAGACAAGGTGGACATAATCACTATCATGAGGGTATCTCCAAGACGGTAGGTCATCTTGTGGAAAGAATGGACGCAGAGCGTGTTCGTGTGGCCCAAAAGTTCTTAGCACATCCTGTATGTCTTCTTGAATGGCTGAAGAACACATATGATGCCAAAGGAAACACATTGTATGAATGCCTTCGAAGCATTGATACTTACGATAGAGTCGGCAGCCCTTCTTCCTTGGAACACCGCTACGTACTAGAGGACATTCCAACAGGTCTTGTGCCTATTTCCTATCTTGGCACACTAGCTGGAATCGAAACCCCAGCTATAGATGCTGTGATTAACATTGCTTGTCAGCTCTATAGACGTGATTTCTGGCATAGAGGACGGAATCTTGAGAGTCTAGGTTTCAAAGGATTGAATCTTTCTGAGATCAAAGAATATGTCCAAACAGGAGTTCTTCCTGATGACTATTCCAGCATTCAGGAGATGCTGGGCTCACTTGATCTAGAGGTGGATGAAAGGTGAAGATTTTGGGTGCTGCTATTGGAAGCTGTGTTCATGTAGCAGGCGTTCTTCGGTTTCTAGCCCTTGCCGAGGAAGATGGCCATGAAACCACCTTCTTGGGACCTGCTACTCCGATTGATGAGCTAATAATTCAAATCAAGAAGCACGATCCTGATGTTGTCGGTGTGAGCTACAGACTCACTGCAGTAAGTGCAACAAATCTACTCGTTGATCTGAAGCAGGCCGTGATTAAGAGCAGTCTGGAAATGAAGAGATGGGTACTGGGCTGTACGGCACCAACGAAACCTATTGCAGAGAAGATTGGTTTGTTTGAGGAAATCTTCACTGGTTTCTCTACAGATGAAGATGCATTAGCATATCTAAGAGGACACTCACGCATACAACCAGAAAGAAAGCATCCCCTGAATCTAATGACCCGTCTCACCACAAAGAGTCCGATACCACTCATCAGACATCATTTTGGCCTATCGTCCGTCGAAGAAACCATACAGGGAATCACAAGGATAGCTGAATCTTCAGTTTTGGATGTGATTTCAATCGGTCCTGATCAGAATGCCCAAGAATCATTCTTTCGGCCTGAAGAAATGAACAGGAACCTTGAGGGTGATGGAGGCGTTCCACTCAGGGAACCAGAAGACCTACGCCAGCTTTTCGAGGCTTCACAGAGGGGTAACTTCCCACTCTTAAGATGTTACAGTGGTACTCGTGATTTGGTGTCTTGGGCACAGTTGCTGAAGGATACAATAAACAATGTATGGTGTGCGACCCCTCTATTATGGTACAGCGAGCTGGACGGGCGGAGTAAAAGGACTCTCAAGGAAGCAATCGTTGAGAACCAACGCAACCATCATTGGCACGCGACGCATGACATGCCCGTAGAATTGAATGAACCTCATCATTGGAGTCTAAGGAGTGCCCATGATACCATCGCAGTTGCAATGGCGTATCTTTCCGCATACAATGCTAAAGCAGCGGGCGTTCGTCATTATATCGCACAACATATGCTGAATACTCCCCTTGGAACATCTCCCAAGATGGATCTTGGTAAAATGCTGGCGAAGATTGAACTTGTTGAATCACTACATGATCAAACCTTTTTGTCACTAAGACAAGTGAGACCTGGTCTTTTTTCCTATCCACCTGATCTTGATTTGGGCAAAGGTCAGCTTGCATCTTCAATATATACTGGAATGATGTTAAAACCACATATTGTACACGTTGTGGGATTCTGTGAGGCGGATCATGCGGCAACGGCGGAAGATGTCATCGAGAGCTGCAAGATTGCACGTCGGGTCGTTCATGATTGTCTTCTTGGAACTCCAAACCCTTTGAGTGATAACGAAGTATTGAGAAGAAAGAACGAGCTTGTGCGAGATGCCAAGCTGCTTACGACCGCCATTTCTTTACTAGGTAATAAAAAATCAGTGAATCCACTTATCGACCCAGAAACATATGTACAGGCAGTCAAGTTAGGCGTCTTAGATGCACCACACCTGAGAAACAACCCTATTGCCAAGGGACAGCTCAGAACAAAAATGATTGATGGTGCATGTATTGCTATAGATTCTGACTATGGGAACCCTATTGATGAAATCACAAGACTACGACAACTTGGTTTCGAGATGACACCTGACCAAGCTTTGAGATTGCCTTTCACGGTAGAGCGATTCGAAACCCAGAGATAGGTATCAGGATGTTTCAACTTTCTCCAACACTTCTTTCGGAAGAGCAATTCTGAAGGTACATCTTGTATCACCTTGAAGAGCAGATTCCAGCATCTCAACCTCTAGTGGTTGATCAAAGGCAAATTCCCAAGGTTTCACAGTAAACCCACCACTACAGTAACAAAACGCTGGTGACACTTCATTTTCGCCAGTTTTTATCGCTTCTCTTGAGGAATCTTCGTATGGATGAGAGCATCCCCTACTCGTTTTGCGCTCCCTGTACCTGGATTATCCTTTATCCACTGGACAACTCCATCATCAATTTCCTGATTGAAAAACGGAGTATTCTCATCTCGATGTTTCTCTAATTGAGCGATGAAAGTATCTCTCTTTTGTTCGAGAAACTCATCAATATTCTTGGCGGCTAGATATTTCTCTCGTTGTCCACTGTTGTAATACTCTGTTGGCAATCCATGTGCAACATCTATCAAGGCTTTTTCGCATGTTTTAGGGTCAACTAGTGCTTCCATCCTTTCCATTACAGCTTGTGTGATCTTAGGTTTGGCAGATGGCGGCGTTCCCATAGGTGGCAAATCAATCCCATTGAAGACTTGATCCCGCAAATTCTCCCCTGCTCTTTCACCAAGTTTCTCATGAAGCACATTTAGCACCTCACTTCCATCAATTGGCTCCAAGAAAGAAATGTACAGGTCATTATTGCCAATGAAATATCCATATCTGAGTAAGACTACAAAATTTCCATAGGTATTGAAATTTTTATCCATCATTACCTTCGTGAACTTGATAGCATCTGCAGAAGTCGCAGACTCAAGAGATACTTCTGGGTCTTGATCTTTCAGAAATGTTTCAAATCGCTCGACCAAATTAATGGCATCATCAAATTGTTCTTCGGGGACTTTTTGCTTAGTCAAAAATTCTCGGAAACCATCTTTGTCCATAGTTACCACCAGATTATTTCACACATACCGAGCCTAATCAGTTAATCAACAGCAGGAAGAACGCAAGAATTTAGTTCGTTCACTCGCCTTTGTCGAGAAGAAGATTAGATACCATAGAAACCAATCATTATCACAGGGTGAATTTCTTTATTGGCGCCATACACTGGTGTTACTCCAGTATTACAGGTGCTAAAAAGCCCTAATACGATACAAAAACATGGTGCAAAATAGTGCGAGGTATTGAGGCCAAGATTAAGGAGAGTCTAATGGCTCGGGGTATCAAATGTCATACAGTGTACACGATGCCTGATCCAGACGAACTTAGAGTATTAATTGCGTTTAATTCGCAGAAGAATCCACGACTTACCACAAAGAGAATAGAGCGTATACTGAATGAGATGGGAACAAATGAATTCTCAGTTCCCAAGGACTTTCAGAGATTGAGTGCCACTTTTCTCCATCTTGAGGTCAAGTTGGGTGCTCGAACAGAGCAGAAAATAGAAGTAACCGCACAATAGGTCCGCTTCGTAGAAGTCAAATATCCTTAAGTAAATCCCTCAGTGGGTATCATCATGGATCTAAAATTGGAGAAAAGGACAATTCTTGTTACTGCCGCATCGAGAGGTTTAGGTCTGGGCGTAGCAATATCTCTTGTTAATGAAGGAGCAAGGGCAATTATTTGTGGACGGAATGAAGCATCCCTAAAATCTGCAGTAGAATTGCTGGGCGAAAATGCAGAATACTTGGTTGCAGATGTATCGAAACCCGAAGATGTTTCTATGCTACTCGAACATGTAAAATCAAAATACGAAACGTTGGATGGGCTTTTTGTTAATGCAGGTGGACCTCCGCCAGGAACCTTTGATACTGTGTCCGAAGAAGATTGGGAATCCAGTTTTCAGCTCACCCTCATGAGTGCGGTACGTCTAACAAAAGAAGCACTTCCTCTATTGAAAAAGTCTGATTCGCCATCAATTCTCTACAGCACATCAATCTCTGTCAAACAACCGATTGGCAATCTACTTCTTTCCAATTCCATGCGGCCTGCTGTCATTGGTATGATGCGTACTTTGGCAGAAGAAATCGGTCCGCATGGTATTCGCGTGAATGCTGTATGTCCAGGATACATCAATACCGAACGTGTAAAGGAACTCATGGACGCCTCAGGCGATGCAAAGGCAGCTATCAATCGTATTACCACAAGTGTTCCATTAGGTCGCATGGGTGAACCTGCCGAATTTGGTGCGGTTTGTACTTTCTTACTAAGTCCAGTTTCGAGCTATGTTCATGGTGCACTATTGCTCGTTGACGGCGGAATGTACAAGGGAATGATGTAATTCTATAAATTCAGACCAAACTCTGATGGATCCACATGACCTAGTCTTTCTAATGCTTTCTTGGCATATTCTCGAGTCTGTGGGTCCTCATCGTCCAATATTCTCTCAAGCGATCCGGCTGCCGGTGAATAGGGTGAAACACCCATTGCCCAAGCTGCCAAGCGCCTGACTGACACGACTGGGGATTCCAATAGCTCAACAATCGCCCTCAAAATTATTTCAGATTTCTTTTCAACTACCAATCGAATCAGCTGTTCCTGTTCTTTTGGTACCGACCTTGCCATTGCATCTGCAAGTCCTTGTAGTGCCCGAGAGCTATCCATGTCTCTCAGTCCCCGAATGGACCAATCTCTCACTTCTTCATCTGTATCTTCCAGAGCGGCCAAGAAACAACTAATTGAGTCTTCAGAGCTAACCTTGGCTAGTGCCCAAGCAGCTGAACGCCTAATTTCAACGTTTGAGTCTCCAAGTAGCGTACATAATGCACCAACAGTTTCATCCGAAGTGTTGTGAGTCAGTGCAAAAATGGCTTCTTTTCGCAAATTTACATCATCATCACGATTTTTCATGGTTTTTCGCAAAAATCTTCCATAATTGATAGGATCTGTACCTCCTAGAATATGAACGGCCCATTTACGAACTTCAAATTCTTCGTCTGAATTTGTCAATAATCTTGAAATTTGTTCGTTTAGAGAATCAATTTGCCTCCTATAGGTAGCTTGCAACCCTTTCACCTGTATTTTTGAATTTGAGTCGTCAAGAGCTCTCGTTATTACCTCTATTGCAAGTTTGTCGCTAAGTAAA
Source organism: Candidatus Thorarchaeota archaeon (assembly GCA_029210805.1). Taxonomy (GTDB): domain Archaea; phylum Asgardarchaeota; class Thorarchaeia; order Thorarchaeales; family Thorarchaeaceae; genus MP5-2226. The sequence continues at coordinate 2,461 of JARGGA010000049.1, read as the reverse complement.
TCCACCAGATTCAGAACAAGCTTCTTGCAATGCGCAAATTTTGTTGAATTTTTCTGAAAAACTTCATCAAGTAACAATACAAACTCGTTAGGATTGGCATTGAATTGATCTGCAACCTCTCCCCTGTTTTGTGAATCCTCAGACTTCAGAAGTAATTCTCGTAATCTATTCACAGTAACCAAAATCCAGATAGCCTCTTGTTACCTTTTTCTATACAGCAACCACATCAATAAATCTTGAATGCTTCAGCATGTGGTAGTTTGAACTTGTCCTTTCCGGGATCATGTTTCAAGGTGAAATGAAAAGCTGCCATCTGTAGCGTTATTGTATTTGCGATAGACTGACCCAAGGAACTTTCAAGTTGCAAATAATCAGGGCAATGAAGGAGATACGCTCGCATTTTGAGAGTATCAGAAAGGATATTCATGTAAATTTCATCCTTTTCTTTCGGTGGAGAATCTGCTACTAGTATAGCTGGTTCGCCGCCTCTGATTGATATATTATAGTGATGCTGAAACTCCTCTCGTAGAACACTCATACCTTTCACAAGTGAATATTCGTCAAATTTCATCATTCCAAGCTGTGAAGCAACATAGTTGGGACCATCAGATATTAGGTATAACAGATCATCTGATTTGAGTATCTGAGTAATCTCCTTTCCTGCAGACTCTGCCCAAGTAACAATACTAGCCATCTCATTCTCAAGTATGTGTACATCATTGTGAATGTGTGTGTGTGGCATAGACTGTTTGATAACGGCTAGTTTCAGAAGGTATGCCATTGCAGCTGTAGTTGGAGCTAATGGACTGGTGTTATAGGTATTCACCCCTGATTTTGTTTCCCATATTTCATTAGCATAATCACAGGCTGTTCCTTTCTCATTATCAGTCAAAGCAATGGTAGTAGCCTCATTTTCTTGCGCATATTCCATGGCAGCTATTGTAGCAAGACTTCTTCCTGATGCTGTTATTCCAACTACAACAGACTGTTCATTCAGTGGAATATTGTGAAGTTCGGTTGGAGATAATGAAATTGCACAACCAGAAACAGCCAGAAATGCTCGTTTGCCATACTCGGCTACTGCGTATGAATCGCCACACCCTATGAATATCAGACGTTTATCCTTCAGAACAGTAATATCACTTCTCTTGACATTTCTTATGGTATCAGGGATTGCAGTTGTTTGTAATTTGATGGCATTATAACAGGTATCCAAGAACTCTGTCATTATTTCAGCTCCATTTCACAGCATATTGACATCAGGAGGTTCATACCCCATCTGCCGCAGTAGGCCAATAATAAACCCACGATGATGCGTTTCATGTGTAGCCATATGGATTAGAGCTTTTGCCACAGTGAAACTCACGGTTCCCTTTTTCCAATCTACACTTTTGACGTATTGAAGACTGACTTCGGTTTGATTGGATACAAACTCACGAGTTTTCCGCTCAATCATTTGCCAGGTCTTTGCAATCGATTTGATATCTTTGAACTCTTCGGGATTCAGCTTTTCAGTTTCCATATCGCTAAGCAAGGAAATCCAATAGATTTCTGTATTCATGAGGTGGACCAAGATATTGCGAAACGATGTATCGCCTATCCCTAGATTTCTTGTAAAATCGTCATTATCCAACTTCTTGAGTGATTCCAATAGAGGCTTTCTACAGGTAAAGTTGTGGTCTAGGAGTATTTCAACGGTGGGAATCATGAGTTAGAAGGAGACAAACTGCCTTATCATAGTCACGCATCTGGCCAATCTTCAGTAATCTCACAAGCTTCCAATGGGAGAATGGTGGCGTTGTTTATCACTCTTATTAGGTACAGGAGTTCTACTTTTCGCATATTTCCTATAGTTTGTAGCGTGATTCGAATGAAATTCGTAAAGACTGGAAAGTATAGCCACGACACCCTTGACCGCCCAATCGAGGTCGATACCCTGAAGGATGCAAAATGGCGATTAGAGAGAATGAACTATTTGCTTGGTTTTGTTAAAAACCGATTTCCAGAAGTCTTTTCGGAGTATGTAAACAATCTTCTAGTCAAATATCAGGATTTATTGGATGAAGATCGAAAAAATGTGAATCCATTTGACATGGATGATATCCTATCTGACATCCCAAATATGACTGAGCACTCTGAACTCGTGAGGGCTGTCTTGAACTATTTCCTACAGATACTTCAATTACCAGCTGACACCAGACCAGGAAAACACAAGGTCGTCAACAGGAATTACTTCAAATTATTCTCGCATATTAGCTATCCCAATTTACTAGTCTTGACTGAAACTATTGGAAGAGCAGATGCCATTGCACTGTGGAAGAAATTCCTCACACATTACTATCTTGATAAGAGGGATCCAAATAGAACAACAGTAGACAATGCAAAAATCATCTTTGACAAGGCGATAGCACCCAAAGAGGTGCCTTCTGATTGGGAGATTATCCACTGCATGATTGGAGAT
>JARGGA010000586.1 GCA_029210805.1 Candidatus Thorarchaeota archaeon | reverse complement strand
ATGAACCGCCTGATTATGTTCTTCTGTTTACTTCGCGTCCCGGTTTTACTCACTCTGAATGATTGAGAGATATCTTGTTTGAGAAGCAAATAGAGATCGGCTAAACTCAATTGGATTCACCATTCTGCAAGTACTTGGCGATAAGTTGCATATCAGGACCACCAGTCAAATCTAGGAAGATGTCCTCAAGCGTGTTCTGACCCTGGGCCTTAACGCGCAGTTCGGTCATCGTGCCTTCAGCAATCATATTCCCTTCATTAATAATACCAATTCTGTCACACATCTGTTCGGCAATCTCGAGTACATGTGTTGACATAAGTATGGTCGCTCCACGAGTACGTAGACCATTGAGTATTTCTTTGATTGTTGCAGCACCACGAGGATCTATTCCAGCCTGAACTTCATCTAAAATCAAGACTTTCGGTTTGTGAATGAGAGCTGCTACTAGACTGGTTTTACGTGCCATGCCCTTGGAATACGTTTCAATCAGATCATTGCTTGCATCACGAATATCTAATAGTGTAAGAAGTTCCTCAATCTCTTCCTCACGTTCAGTACCTCTCGGTATTTTCCAAATGTCACCAACGTAGTTAATGTATTCCCAACCTGTGAGGCGTTCTGGAAGTGTTGGCTCTTCAGGAACATATCCCATAACCTTCTTGGCAGCGACTATCTCAGTTTGGATGTCATGTCCTGAAATTCGACCTGTGCCATTTGTAGGTCGAAGAAGTCCTAGAAGCATACGCATAGTGGTAGATTTCCCAGAACCATTGGGTCCCAAGAGACCGTAGATCTCTCCAGATTGAATCGAGAATGTTAATTCATTCACAGCTGTGAATTCATTGAACGTCTTTGTTAATCCAAAAGCTTCAATCATTGATACTCATTGAGGGTTCAGTATGAGCGAATTTAATCGTTGGCATCAGTGCGTGATATTCCTCAAGCAGGATATTCATAAAGTATCCAAAGAAGTAACTGAATCATGCCAATCGAAACTTGGAGACTTCTTGACATAGGACCTATTGAGCCACTTTACACTCAGATAATTTACGATGTTATTGCCCAAGGAATTACTGAGGGAATATCGGAAAATACGCTCATCATTTGCTGGCCGTCATCGCCTTTGGTTAGTTTGGGCTATTTTCAGGAAACTGAGAAGGATGTAGACCTTGAATTTTGTAGAAAAAACAATATCGTTGTTACTAGACGAGTTGTTGGAGGCGGCGGAGTGTATCTTGATGAAGGTCAAATGTTCTACCAGATTATTCACAGGAAAGACAGTCCTGTTTCTATAGCCAATGTTGACAAATACTACAAGAAATTCCTTGAAGCCCCTGTGCAAGCATATAGAAATCTAGGAATTGATGCTGAGTTCAAGCCTGTTAATGATATTCAGTCATCGAAGGGTCAAAAGATTTCAGGGAACGGAGCAGCTGATGTAGGCGATGCCCGGATTCTAGTTGGCAACCTAATTTTCGATTTCAACTTTGATATGATGGTTAAAGTTCTCAAGGTACCGGATGAGAAATTCAGGGACAAATTGTCTCAGGGCTTGAGAATGAGAATGTCCACAATCAACCAAGAACTTGGAGAACTGCCTGATAGAAACGAAGTAAAGAAAGACCTTCTCCGATTATTCAAAGAAACTCTTGATATTGACCTCAAAGAAGGGAGCCTTACAGAATGGGAAAAGAGTAAGATAACGGAACTGAAGGAGCAATACCTATCCGATGAGTGGTTGCACTGGCGCAGTGGTGGACGAATTGATGCAAGAACAGTCAGGCTTACCGCTACGACGATAATGGGAACTGCAAACCACAAAGCAACAGGTGGACTCATGCGGGTAACTCAGACAGTAGATGATGAGAAGATTAGTGAAATAGTAATCTCAGGTGACTTCTTTGTATTTCCGGGAGAAGCATTGCGGAAAATAGAAGAGAACCTGATCGGAGCGTCCGTTGAGGGAGATGAAATCAT
>JARGGA010000585.1 GCA_029210805.1 Candidatus Thorarchaeota archaeon | reverse complement strand
AAAGTTGTTCTCGAGAGGGAGCAAGAGTTCAAAGACAACGAAGACACCACTCCACCCAAATTCATACAAGGTACACGTCAATACGATGACAAAATGGACTATTCTGATGATGATACACACATCAAAGGTTTGGCTGCAAGTCAAGGACGGGTGACGGGTAGTGTGCGAGTTCTCCAACGAATTGAGGATATTCCTCAAGTGCAAGAAGGAGATATTCTTGTGGTCCCACGTACGGATCCTGGCTGGACACCTGTCTTTGCACATATTGGTGGTTTGATAACTGAAACCGGAGGCGTCCTGTCCCATGGTGCTGTTGTTTCAAGAGAATATGGAATCCCAGCAGTGACCAATATCAGACAAGCAGGCCAGAAGCTCAAGACGGGACAGGTAGTAACCCTTGATGGTAACAACGGAACTGTATCAATTCATGATGGTGAATAATATCAATGGAACCAACCACTCACAAACCTAGCAGCAAAAACCCAAATTGGAATGAGAGCTACTATTTCATCTTCTACGACAAGAAGAACAAGATTGGTGGAATGAGCAGAATTGGGTTCAAGCCCAATAAGTCCGAAGGAATGACCTTTCTCTTTCTTTTCCTTCCCGAAGGTTCCGTTGCAGCCTACAATGCCTATGATGAAGCCACTGAATACCCCAATAGATTGAAGGTAGAAGGAATGACTCACCAACCCAATGCCGATGGATCTTGGAAATACACATTCGATGGCGCATTGGTTGTAGTAGAAGATTCAGAAACCTTGCCAAGAGCTAGACAAGAACCAAATCTGATTAAGGACCTCGTAGAGACCTCCTTGGACTTGCACTTCAAACCAATTCATGAGGAATACGAGTACAGTGCACACATGACTCCAGAGAGTTTGGAATTAGGAAAGAAGTCAGGTGATATGCACTGGGAACAGATTGCTATAGTGAACGGTACAATTAGGATTGAGGACACAGTCTATGAGATAACAGACTGTATGGCTCAGCGAGACCATACTCACGGAATCCGCGATTGGACAGGTGTTGGTAATTGGTTCTACTTTGTTGTTTGGTTTAATGAAAATTTAGCAATCAATCCTGCAGTCATTCTGATGGATGATGGTAGACTTAGTACTGGTGGGTTCATATTCAAAGATGGGAAGAATACCCCATTGATAGATATCACAATAAAGAATCACGAATTCAGAGAAGATGGAGTGTTTCCAGAAAGCACAATCCTTGAGATTACTGATGCCGATGGCAATATACACATTCTAAAAGGAACTCCAGGAGATATCATTCCGGTACCATTCGAGGATGCGGATGGAAACAAATCAATCTTGGTCCAAGCATTTGGCAGTTTCCATCTTGATGACATAGATGGAGGATATGGTTCATACGAGGTATTGCGGAGATTGAACAGACGATAACTAAATGTATACCTAGTGTAGGAGATGTTAGATAACAAATAGAGAGGGAAGCCAGTGTTTGAGATTGTTCAGGAACCTGATTATGGCGGAATGTCCAGAACTATAGTACATCTAGTTCTTCACGGAGAGGTTTTGCAGGAGAATCCAGAAAGGTTAACAGATCGTGGGAAGAATCAAGTTTTCGAACTTGCTAGATCGCGATTAGTAGCCGCACCTGCGAAGGTCTATTCAGCACCATTCAATCCCTCAAAAGAAAGCGCCGATATTATGGCCAAAGAACTCTTCTCAAAAACTCAGCAGAAAGACTGTCTTGTAGAATTAGATTTTGGTGCAAAGAAGGTAGATGAAACCATCCTTAGGGAGCACCTTCCTCAGTTATGGAAGGACCCTAATTATTCTCCGAAATCAGGGGAAAGCATGCGAGATGCACAACAGAGATTCTCCAAATGTGTAACCCAAATCGCAAGGGTTCATTCCGAGAGTAGCGTAGCAATAATTGCACAGCCCATTGTTTTTGCACTTTTTCATCAGCTAGTAATTGGCGGTGAACCGCAGATTTCTGAG
>JARGGA010000048.1 GCA_029210805.1 Candidatus Thorarchaeota archaeon | reverse complement strand
TACTGAGCTCATACTACGACGATTACCAAGATGAAACAGATGACTTAACCCAGGAGGATGAAACAAGATGAATCCAAAGCGAAGTACCTCAAAGCACATGAAGGACTTGGAGATCATTACCGATCCCAACACAATCAAAGTCCTATTTGACAAGATGCGTGCAATCATTGTCTTCAAGTATCTTGTCAATCAAGAGATGACGGTTAAGCAACTGGCAGATGCAGTAAACAAGAATCCTGGTAACATTCTGAGACACATTGAGAGATTGAAAACAGCTGGACTTGTCAAACAGGTAAGAACTGAAGAAACAAATACGGGAATTGTCCAGAGGTTCTACCGTGCCACAGCAAGGGAGTATCGACTTGGAATAGCAGATATGATGAAATCAGACGAGGGGGTCAAAGTATATGCGAAGGATCGTCTCAGCAACATGATCCAAGCGCTTGAAGCCTATGGCATCAACATCCCTGAAGAAAAGATGGATGAAGCTATCAATCTATTGAAGAATCTTGTCGAGAGCGAGAACAAAGTAAGTGCCGGCATTCCGATTACCAATCAAGAGTTCTGGAATGAACTTCCAAAACATCAACAAGATGATGCATCCTGGTTGATGAGAGACCTATTCCTATTACAGGACTCTGAGCATATCAAAGCGCGAAGGAAATGGAGCGAGTTCTTGCGGAGTTTCATGCAATAGATTGAGCCTACTCCAAGGAACCGTATCTGACATCAGGTCCAAATAGTGATGCTCGGAGAAAGTTGCCAGTGTAAGATTCTACAACATCACAGAGCTCCTCAGGAGTTCCTGATGCTACAAGTTCTCCTCCTGCATCTCCTCCTTCTGGTCCAAGATCAATAACATGATCAGAAGTCTTAATGACTTCCAGATTATGCTCAATCATGATGACAGTATTTCCCTGATCGACAAGTCGATTGATCACCTTCAGTAGAACATGTACGTCTGAGGCGGATAAACCAGTAGTGGGTTCATCAAGAATGTAGAGGGTGTTCCCCGTGCTTCGTCGTGAGAGCTCTGAAGCGAGTTTCATGCGTTGAGCTTCACCACCACTCAAAGTTGTCGCTGGTTGTCCTAGCTGAAGATATGAGAGTCCAACATCAACCAACGTCTGAAGCTTGTCAGCAATCTTGGGTATTTCACCAAAGAAATGACTTGCCTCTTCTATTGTAAGTGAAAGAACCTGATTGATGTTCTGACCTTTGTAAAGGACTTCAAGGGTCTCGCGGTCAAATCGCTTACCCTTGCACACATCACACGTGATTAGAACATCACTCATGAAGTGCATCTCCACTCTGTTGACACCACTACCTTGACATTTCTCACAGCGTCCTTGTCGAGTGTTGAAACTGAACCGACCAGGCCCATACCCTCTTGCCTTTGCCTCAGGCATCTTAGCAAAGAGGGTTCGAATCTCACCAAAAACTTTGGTGTACGTGGCAGGATTGGATCTTGGAGTTCGTCCGATTGGCGATTGGTCCACAAGCACCAGTCTATCTAGATGCTCAATGCCTTCGAGCGCATCATGTGCACCAGGAGTTGTATTTCGACCATTCATTTCACGAGCAAGCTTGTTATAGAGAGTCTGATTGAGAAGAGTGCTCTTTCCACTACCTGAAACTCCTGTGACACAAGTAAACTTCCCAAGCGGAAACTCAGCGGTTATTCCCTTCAGATTGTTCTGTCGAGCACCTCGAAGGATGAGTGAGTGTCCGTTTCCTTTTCTTCGCTCAGATGGAACCGCAATTTGCTTTGCGCCTGTGAGATACAGTGCAGTGAGTGACTCACTATTGGCAAGAACCTCATCAGGAGGTCCTTCTGCAACTATCTCTCCTCCATGCACACCAGCGAATGGTCCGAGGTCAATTATATGGTCTGCTGCTTCAATCGTAGCTTTATCATGTTCGACCACAACCACTGTGTTTCCTAGACTGCGAAGATTGTAGAAGGTTTCAATGAGTCTGTGAATATCACGTGGATGCAAACCAATTGAAGGTTCGTCCAAACAATAGAGAACGCCAGTAAGTGCTGAACCAATCTGAGTCGCAAGTCTGATGCGTTGACTTTCTCCGCCTGACAACGTCATTGAGAGTCTGTCAAGGTTCAAATATTCAAGACCAACTGAGAGTAAGAATCGAAGTCTTGCTAGAATCTCTTTCAATACTAGCTCGGCAATTTTCCTATCGCGATCGCTAAGTGTTATGGTTTCGAAGAAACGATAGGCATCCTCAATGGTCATCGCCGCGACTTGATCGATTGATTGTGAGGCTACAGTAACAGCAAGTGCTTCCGGTTTGAGTTTCCGTCCATCGCATTTTTTGCATTTTGATTTGATTGCATACTTTTCTCCTAATTGTTGGGCGCGATACTGATACCAAGGCTTAGAGCTACTGTTACCTTGATCAAATACAGCTTTAACCCATGGAATGAGACCTTTCCATTGTCTGGTAACCTCCCAACGAGAGTCCTCACTTTCAGCGATGTAGGTAATGACGATGTTTTCTCCACCCCTCAAGAACATCATACGAGCCTTCTTCGAGAGTTTGTGAAGGGGGACGTGTGGATCAAATTGTGGAAACTTCTCAGCCAATGCATCAATCCGCATGAGCATCCACTTTCTGTTATCAAAGGCTTTTGCTGCAATCTGCCAGGCAGTTTGGTTTTCATCGCCAACGACCAGGTCTTCATTGATATCCATAGTAACGCCGAGGCCATTGCACACAGGACATGCTCCGTCAGGACGATTGTAGGAGAACGCCTTTGGGCCAAGCTTGGCATATTGTATCCCACAATAAGGACACATCAGTTGGTCGGCAAAAGTCAGGTCTTCTACCCCATCTCTGGATGCGATAGCGACACCATTCCCAATCTCAATAGCAGTTTCGAGGGACCCTATCAGTCGCTCTCTATTCTTCTGCTCCACCTCAATTCTGTCAACAACGACATGGATGTCATGCTTCTTTCGCCCATCAAGTTCGAGACCTTCAATCTCATGAACCTCTCCATCCACCCTCACTCTAGCGAAACCGCTACTGAGAAGGTTCTGAAGAACATCTTCATGTTTGCCTGCCTCGTCACGAACTACCGGAGCAAGGATGTGGACCCGTTGTCCCCCATTTTCGTGAAGGAGGAGTCGTGCAGCAGTTTCGGGTGTCAGCTGTTCCATGGGTCTCTTACACTCAACACAATGAGGTGTGCCAACGTTCGCATAGAGTAGTCTCAAGTAATCATGAATTTCTGTACTAGTGCCAACCGTACTCCGGGGATTCTTTGTTCGACCTTTCTGTTCTATAGAGATAGCGGGAGGCAATCCTGTAATCTTGTCTACTTTGGGTTTGTCAAGTCGGCCAAGAAATCTCCTTGCATAGGATGAGAGTGACTCTACATACCTTCGCTGCCCTTCAGCAAAGATGGTATCGAAGACTAGTGTGCTTTTCCCACTTCCAGAAGGTCCTGTTACAACAACAAGCCTATCACGCGGAATATCCGCATCAATCTGCTTCAGATTATTCTCTTCAGCTTTCCTGACAGAGATGTAGCCAGTCATTTCTTTGACCCTCCTTTCAAGGATGCTACAGTCTTAGGCGTCAGTAGTTCTTTCAGATATTTGCCGGTGAATGACGCCTTAGTATTCGCAATCGTTTCAGGAGTCCCTTCTGCAACTAAGTATCCGCCTTCATTGCCACCTTCAGGTCCAAGGTCTATCACCCAATCTGCAGTCTTCACAACATCGAGCTGATGCTCTATAACCAGTATTGTGTTGCCTAGATCTACAAGCTGATGTAGGACATCTAGCAGTTTCTTGATGTCTGCGAAATGCAAACCGGTTGTGGGTTCATCGAGCATGATTAACGTCTGACCAGTTGCAGGACGAGAAAGATACTTGCTGAGTTTGATACGTTGTGCTTCGCCGCCACTAAGAGTGGTTGCAGGTTGTCCCAGCTGAACATAACCCATGCCAACATCGCATAATGTCTTGAGGCGTCGATATACTGAAGGAATGCCTTCGAAGAATTCAACAGCTTCATCAATTCTCATAGCTAGGACATCTGCAATGTTCTTACCCTTGAATCGGACCTGAAGGGTTTCTCGATTGTATCTGCGTCCCTTACAATCGGTACACGTTACCTGAACAGGTGGCAAGAACTGCATCTCGATAATCTCTACACCAGCTCCATGGCACTTCTCACACCGGCCACCTTTGACATTGAAACTGAATCGTCCTGGTTTGTAACCACGTATCTTTGATTCAGGTAGAGAAGCAAAGAGGTCTCTCAAGGGACTCCAGAGACCCACGTAGGTGGCGGGATTGGAACGAGGGGTTCTGCCAATAGGACTTTGGTCAATCACAATGACCTTATCTAGCTGGTCTGCACCTTCAATAGAATCGTGATCACCAGGTTTCGCTTCTGCTTTATGGAATCGTCGAGCCAGCTCCTTCTGAAGCGTTTCAACAATTAGACTGGACTTGCCGCTCCCAGAAACTCCAGTGACAGACACAAAGAGACCCAAGGGAATTTTGACATCGATGTTCTTCAAGTTATGAAGTCGTGCGCCCTTGACCTCTATGAATCTTCCATTTGGTTTCCTACGCTCTGTGGGGATGGGAATAGTATCATCACCACGGAGGAATCGACCAGTGATTGATTTCTTTGATTTCAAAATTGTCTTGAGGTCACCTGCCGCTACTACCTCTCCACCTTCAGCCCCGGCTCCGGGTCCGAGGTCAATGATGTAATCTGCATGAAACATTGTTTCTTCATCGTGTTCTACAACGAGTACTGTGTTTCCGAGGTCTCTCAGACGCATGAGTGAATTGAGCAAGCGGATGTTATCTCGAGCATGCAAGCCAATACTAGGCTCATCACAAACGTACGTCACACCTACAAGATTCGACCCAATCTGGCTAGCTAACCGAATTCGTTGAGCTTCGCCGCCGGCCAAGGTTGGTGCAGTTCTGTTAAGAGTAAGATATTCAAGTCCGACTTCTTCAAGGAATCCAATCCGTCCTTGAATCTCCCGAAGGATAGGTTGTGCAACAGGTTCGAAACGAGGATCAATCTTGACGGAGTCAAAGAATTGACTGAGGTCCTTGATTGCCATCTCATCAAGTGCAGTTATTGACTTTCCATTCAATGTCACCGCGCTTGATTCAGGACGGAGCCTACCTCCTTTACAAACGGGGCATATCTGCGTAGACATGAACTGCTCCATTTCTTTCCTTCGCCAATCGGACTTAGTCTGATGATACACACGCATCAATCGTTGCATCCAGCCCTCGAAGGGTTTGTTCCATGTGCCCTCCCATTTTACATGAGCTTCTGCATTGTCACCTTCCCATTTGGATTCGAATTTCACATCGCCTGAACCCCAGAGGAGGATGTGTTTTGCATCATCGGATAAGTCCTTGTAAGGAGTATCCAAACTGAATCCATAATACTCTGCAACTTTTTTCAGCTTCGACCTCTTGAGCTTCCACTTGTCAGTCTTGAAGCAGCCCTCAAGAACACTCAGATTGGGATCTTCGATTAGCAGGTTGGGGGCGAATTCACGAACGACACCAATGCCAGTACAATGAGGACATGCACCCTGAGGCGTGTTCCAAGAGAAGATACGAGGTTCCATCTCGGGAAGACTGATACCACAGTCAACACAGGCGAACTGCTCGGATAGAGTGAGGTCTCCGGAGGCTTGAGATATCGTAACTACACCTTCAGCCATATTCAGTGAAGCCTCTACGGCCTCGGAGATTCTTCCTCTTTCTTTTTCCTTTACAGTAAGCCTATCAATAACCACTTCGATAGTGTGCTCAAAGTATCGGTCAAGAGATAATCCATCCTCAATGTCAATGAGCTCGCCATCTACACGCGCTCTGACAAATCCCTTTCGAAGAAGGTCTTTGAACTCCTTACGGTACTCTCCCTTTCTGCCTCTCACGATAGGAGCCATAATCATTATTTTCGAACCTTCTGGCAGCTGAAGCACTCTATCAACAATCTGTTGAGCCGTTTGAGGTTCTATCTTCTTTCCGCATTGAGGGCAATGAGGTTCGCCAACTCTTGCATAGAGTAGCCTAAGGAAATCGTAGATCTCTGTAATGGTACCCACTGTACTACGTGGATTCCTACCAACACTCTTCTGGTCAATGGATATTGATGGAGAGAGCCCAGACATGAAGTCAACCTTAGGTTTCTCAAGCATGCCTAAGAACTGACGAGCATACGGAGACAGGGACTCTACAAATCGTCGCTGACCCTCAGCAAAGACAGTATCGAATACGAGGCTTGACTTTCCACTTCCTGAAACTCCAGTTACGACAGTCAGGGTGTTCTTCGGGATCTCAACATCTATGTGGCGCAGGTTATGTTCCGAGGCTCCAATAACTACGATGTACTTTGGTCCTTCCATATCTGGATCAGATGCCTTCGTAGATGGGGCGGCCTTCATTAGTTACTTACCTCAACCTGCTTCTTCAATTCTGCAACCTGATCCCTCAGCTTTGCAGCACGCTCAAATTCAAGATTACGGGCAGCCTCTTTCATCTGCTCTTCTAGGTCTATGATGAAATCCATTATGTCTGCTACTTCCAATGGATCATAATCTGCAATCGTTGATTGTTTGGATTCAATCTTTGGTCTAATTCCCTGCGCGATATCATGAACATGCTTGATAATAGATGAGGGAACAATACCATGTTCCTTGTTATACTTCGCCTGGTATGCGCGCCTACGATTTGTTTCATCAATGGCGGACTGCATGGCATTGGAAATATGATCAGCGTATAGGATGACGCGACCTTTCTCATTTCGAGAAGCGCGTCCCATGGTCTGAATGAGCGCCCAATCAGTTCGGAGGAAGCCTTCCTTATCCGCATCCATGATTGCGACTAGCCCGACCTCTGGAAGGTCGAGTCCTTCTCTAAGGAGGTTGATTCCCACAAGCACATCGAACTTTCCTTGTCTGAGCTGACGAATAATCTCAATTCGTTCAACGGTTCCGATGTCAGAGTGCAAGTATCTGGACCGAACACCATTCTCTACAAGGTATTCTGTAAGCATCTCAGATGTCTTCTTTGTTAGGGTTGTCACAAGCACTCGGTTCCCTTGTTCCACAGTTGTTCGGATCTCACCGATGAGATTGTCAACTTGATTAATCACTGGTCGTATAGTGATCTCAGGATCGAGCAATCCAGTAGGTCGAAGGAGTTGCTCAACAATCTGCGAGCTATTCTGTTTTTCATAAGGCCCAGGAGTTGCGCTAGTGTAAATGACATGGTTCATGTACTTCTCAAATTCTTCTATCTTCATCGGTCGATTGTCAAACGCGGAAGGTAATCGGAAGCCATACTCAACCAGGTTTTTCTTTCTAGCACGATCTCCATGAAACATTCCGCGAATTTGAGGTAGTGTCATGTGGCTCTCATCAAGAATCATGAGGAAGTCATCAGGGAAGTAATCCAGTAACGCGTATGGTTTCTGTCCTTCCTTTCGTTTCTCAATATGTCGAGAGTAGTTCTCTATTCCACCACAATGACCTGTTTCTCTAAGCATCTCCAGGTCAAACATGGTTCGTCTTCTTATTCTGTCAGCTTCAACCAGTTTGCCTTCTTTCTTGAATTGGTCCACCCGCTCTTCCATTTCCTGTTTGATTGGGTCAAGAGCCTCTAGGATGCTATCATATTGTGCAACATGATGTCTTGCTGGATAGATCTCTGTCCAATCCGAATACCAGAGTCGCTTTGCTGTTACGGCCTCTAGTGCTGATATCTTCTCGATCTTGGAACCGTCCATCTCTATTCGTATGCTGTTTCTGGATGCTGCCGGATAGACGTCTATAACATCTCCACGAACTCTGAAGACTCCCGGCTTTACTTCCATGTCGTTTCGTTCGTATTGCATTGAAACAAGTCGTTCAAGAATTTCTCTACGGTCTACTTCATCGCCAACTTGAAGGAACAGTCTGAAGTGGTCATACTCTGAAGGATCTCCAATCCCATAGATGCACGATACTGAAGCAACCACAACAACGTCGTTTCGAGACCTCAATGAATTTGTGGCAGAATGTCGAAGCCTTTCGATCTCTTCGTTGATATCGGCTTCTTTCTCGATATACATATCCTTACTGGGAACGTAAGCTTCTGGTTGATAAAAGTCGTAGTAGCTCACAAAGTACTCTACTGCATTATCGGGGAAGAACTGCTTGTACTCTGAGGCCAGTTGAGCTGCAAGGGTCTTGTTATGCGAGATAACGAGAGTAGGTCGATTGTACTTTTCAATCACATTGGCCATATTGAAGGTCTTGCCAGAACCTGTGACTCCAAGCAATGTTTGCTGCTTAAGTCCGCTCTCAAGACCTTCTAGCAACTTCTCAATCGCCTGTGGCTGATCACCTGTCGGCACGAAAGGAGATTCTACTCTGAAATCGACCATCTACTCTGACCTCGGATACTGCTGTTCCGACCTCTCTCTAAGTAACTGTTATGGTATGTGCCTACCATCCCTGCATTCTTTCCTTCGATGACACCGGTACTAAGAAGTTCCTGCTTCGATATATTCGCACGATAGAACACATTCTACCCGGAGAGATGCTCGAAAGTAAACAGGAGACGACACAAACTACTACAAGTCTTTGTAGCTCGCGACTTCCGAGTTAGTTATATATTATTCAGAAAATGAATTTACAGAGGGGACAAATATGAATTGGTGCGTTTGCTCACTTTTCAGATTCAATTAATTTCTGCCAAATTAGGGTATTGTAATCCGCACATGCGATTATTCGGCTAACACGCGGAATTTCCGTTCCAACCAAAGGAAGATGAAATAGAAAACGATTGGTGCAATAATCCATGTTGCTTGTGGAATCAGAGTCATACCAATGTCTGATGCCATTCCTGGAAGAGGTGGAATAATTACGGGATTCCATGGTAATGGTGAATAAACCCAGACGCGTCCTGCGAAGATATATTCAACAAGTAGTTCCTGGCCTATTCCCCAAAGCGCCATTATGCCATATTCTTTCCAGTTCCATTTTGTGAAACGGGATTCAGGACCCAGAAATCTTGTGCAGAATTAAACCCCAGCCATGAAGATACCTCCATCCCAAATAGAATGGCTGATCTTCTTTGGCCATCCAGAAAGACCCCAAGGCCATTCAATAGCAGCGTGTAAGAAATCAGGACCCAGAAAGAGGAATGCGAATTCCCAGACAGCTCCAATTAGGCAACCAATCCAGAATGCGTACCAATATGATTTTGAAATCTTGTTGTCTCTGTACGCCCATGCAAAGTACAGGACAAGAATGGCAGCGACCGCATAGTCGCCAATCATAAAGATCCAATTAAGCGGTCCCATGAGTTCGATTTGCATAACGATTCGATGATGCGAACCCACTTTTATTTAATGTGACTTCCCTGATGAGAAGGTATTCTTCTTCACTTCATTTGACGTCAACCACTGAATCCATGCTTTCAACAGAATCCTCTACATATTTCTTATTGTCAAAAGTGAGCTCAATTGCCCCTTCAGGACAGACTTGAAAACAGCGGCCACACCCTCTACACACCGGACCTATAACAGCTCTACCATTTACTAGTTGAATTGCATTTACAAAACAGACATCCTCTTGAGTACAAAAACATCGGTTAGTAATGAGAATTGAGTGCCATTCTCACTTGATCTTAGTTGTCGACACAAAGAAAGAGATTTATCTTGCTTGGAGGGGTCAAGTTTGAAGGTGTTATCGAATTGACGGAAAAGACTCAACCTAATTGGGGATTCCTTCCCCACCTTTTTGTGCTTTTAATACTGCTTGTATTGGAATACTGGATATTCATGTCACATGGAAGCTTGCTTCCTCTATCAGGAGATTTTGGCGCGCTCGTAGGAATCCCGTTTTTCCTGGGAATTGCACTAATAATTCTCATTGTATTCAGCTTGTACTCGATTCTTAGTAATTCACCCAAGTACGAGAAACTCACTTCCATCAGTTTGATATTGTTCATGATTCAGATGGTTCTCGTATTCATCGAATACTTTTTAATTGCAGTAAGTGCGAATTAGGAACTGACTTGAGAGAAAAGTGAAAGGTTACTTGAATACAATTTTTGATTTTTCTCTCACATTTTCCTTGCAAATTCCAAGTAGTTCAAGTTTATCTGACTCAACTTGAAGATAAAGATACTTTTAGTTAGTGAATATCAACACCGAGTCCATCTGAACAAACTGAGAGGTTTTCCAATTCGCTTTATGTCTGAAGATGTATTTGGATAAAAGCGTTCGTTTCAAACGTAAGTATTGGAGATTACTGACAGACCCCATGATGCAACACTTCTTGCTTTGATCCAATGTTTAAGTGTGACACTCTATGTTATAGACAACCTTTGAAGAAATCGAATCAAATCTCATTATTAGAGATAGGATGTCCTTCTTCATTTCACATCTATTAGTGGATCAATACTATCAATGGAATCCTTGACGTATGTTTTGTTATCCACCGTAAGCTCAATCGCTCCTTCAGGACACACTTGAACACAGCGACCGCAACCTCTGCAGTCAGGTCCAATGATAGATCTACCATCGACCAGTCGAATTGCGTTGACAAAACAGACATCATCCTGTGTGCAAGTGCCGCAACCTACACAGGCATCAATAACTGTGACATTGACACCCTGCATCTTGGTAATCTTCCTGCCAATCTCAGGATTGATATCCGGAAGAATCTTCCACAAACAACAGCACGGACAACAGTTGCAGATTGTCATGAGTTTATCGCCAGGTCCAACGTTCAACCACATGGCATCGAGTTTGTTCCGGCCTATTAGATGCACCAACCCGGCTTCCCTGCATTTTCTGACATAATCATGGGCTTCTTCTTTTGTAACCAGCTTACCCAGATGAGGATTGATATCTAGAACAGCCTCACCTAAGAACAGACACCCATAATCAATGGGATAGTCCTTACAGGTGAGAGATTCCCGACAGATACAGAAATTCATAATCCAATGATAGTTTGCTTTGTCAATAAATTCATGAACAATCTGAGAGGGCAGTGCCGTTTCAACAGGTCGCTCCAATTGCTTCCCGATCTTGATCTCAACAACATCATCTTTTGGCAGATAGATAATATGGTCACCATCAAAAAGCAGCTTGTCTACGATTCTACCAATAATTGGAACATTGGTTAATTGTGCGATAAGACGTACATTTGGAAATGTTTTCTTGAGGAGTTCTACCATCCAGAGTGGAGCGCCCATAGTCGAAGTAGTTCACTCTCCCACCTGATAATGGTATCGAAACACACTATCAACAGATTTAGAGATGGTATTGTAAACTTATTCATCATTATTCTGGCGGATACACTGGAACATATGAGTAAATGAATTGCACAGGCAAATCAGGCGGAGAAGAAGATATCTTTACAATATGGAAGGGGTATGTTTCAATAGAAATTGCCAATTCTTGCCAAGCGAGCTCTTCATAGTACACCTTGTAAGAGAATAGAGACCTACCGATTCTAGTGATGTTTACACTATATCCTCCACTCGGACGAATACCAAGAAAAACTGCAATCAACCATTCAGATGTGAAGTTAACATATGGAGTAGGGGGTGGGAGACCGTTCACATGATGCATTTCTATCCAAAGATCCGTCCATGTTTCATTGTCGGTTACTACTACATTCCTCTCTTCTTCTATTTGATCTGCGCGAGTGCCTTGGTGAAAATCATTAAAATTCACATCGTATCCCGGATCAGCAGATATCAAATATATGGCCATTGAAGAAGCTAGAAGGAGGACTGCAATTATACATCCAATAACATTCTGACGAGAAATCATTTGAAAATCCCCATACCCTTCTTAGAGTATATGTCAGAAGCATAAAAAATTCGTTTCAGGAATTACACTTCCAATAATCGCAGGATTTTAGTTATCTCCATCTAGATAGAGATAACGGCGCATAGCTTGAAATTTAAATACGAACACAGAACGCCTTCAGAGCTATGACGGAGGAAGGTTTAATCCGTAAACCAGATTGGAAAATCGACCCAACGAAGATTCAGTCTACTGCGGACGAAGTAATTGCCGAAGCAAAAGAGAAATTGGACAAGATTGCAAAGACCCCTGCGGGCGAAGAGAGCATCAAAGTCTCCAGGAATTCGAGGAAGTAATTGCATCCGCAGGAGATAAGATCACACCTCTTACATTTCTCAAGTATGTTTCTACCAACAAGGCACAACGTAATGTTGGAGACGAGGTAGAAAAACAGGCACAGAAATTTGCTAATGAAGTTTGGAGTCGCAATGATATTTACGAAGTCTTTGCGAGGCTCGAACCACAACCTGATTCTCTCGAAATTGAAGAAAGGACTCTTCTTGAAAAAACCCTGGAGGAGTACAGGCATCGAGGTGCCGCTTTAGAGCAAAATCTGAGAATGGAGTTTCTTGAAATCGCAAATAACATCAGCGTACTCGAATCAGACTTCAATCGTGTGTTGAATGAAATAACAACCAAGGTCAGATGCACAGAGGAAGAACTGGAAGGAGTCCCACCAGAAATCTACCAAGAGCTAGAGAAGGACGGAGACCATTACCTACTTCCACTTGACTATCCTACATCAGTTCCCGTTGTCACCTATGCCAAGAATCCGGAAACAAGAAAGATAATGCGCATAGCATTGGACAAGCGAGGCGGCAAGGAAAACAGTGAACGGCTCGCAGATGCACTTGCACTCAGAGATAGACAGGCCAAGCTCCTCGGACATGAAAACTTTGCGCAGTACGAGATTAAGCGAAAGATGGCAAAGACACCAGATCGAGTCTATGAGTTCATGAATGATCTAAAGGAAAGATTATCCCCACTTAGTAAGAAAGAGAAAGAAATTCTTCGTGAGATGAAATCTATCGAGGAAGGAATCCCTCTTGCAGATACCGTATTGGAGTTGTGGGACCTATTCTACTACCATGAAAAGCTCATGATGGAGAAATATACTGTAGACCAGAACGAGGTTAAGAAGTACTTCCCGATGGATTCAGTTGTCAAGGGGGTTCTAGAAGTCTACCAGAAGGTGCTGAATCTGGAATTTCAAGAAGTCGACAAGGCCAATGTATGGCATGAAGATGTCACAGAATTCAAAGTCATTGATAAAGTGTCAGGGAAGTCAATGGGAGTTTTCTACCTGGACCTTTATCCACGAGAAGGCAAATTCAAACATTATGCCGTGTTTGTCATCCTCGAACGCAGATGGAAGGAACAGTATTTGCTACCCGTTACATCCATGGTTGCCAATTTCCAGAAACCAACATCTAGTCAACCATCTCTGCTGACGCATGGAGAAGTTGAGACATTCTTCCACGAATTTGGTCATCTTATGCATGTAATAACAAATAACACGAAATATGCCCGATTCGGTCTCAACGGAGTTCTACCGGATTTCATTGAGGTTCCCTCACAGATGCTAGAAAATTGGGCTTGGAAGGAAGAGATACTTTCCCTCCTCTCGGGGCACTATGAGAACCGTGAAAAGAAACTACCTTCAGATTTGTTGAAGAGAATGATTGATGCCAAATTATTAGATATCGGAACCTTCCAGCTTCGCCAAGTCTTCTTCTCCTTGATAGACCTCCTCTACCATACAAAAGGCGCAGAGGATACAACAGATGAATACAAGAAACTCTTCATTGAGATAACCGGCTTTGAACTTCCTGAGGAAGTAAGACCGGACGCTGGCTTTGGTCATCTTATGGGAGGTTACTCGGCGGGCTACTACAGCTACCTCTGGTCTAAAGTATATGCACAGGATCTCTATACTAAATTCGAGAAGCATGGATTCATGGATGAGAAAACAGGATTGGAATATCGCGAGATGATTCTAGCTCCCGGTGGTAGCAAAGATCCTGATGAGATGGTTCGTGAATTCCTTGGTCGAGAATCGAATAACGAAGCATTCCTAAAATCATTGGGAATGTGAAAATAGGCTAAATGATGAATGTGTGGGCTGTTTTCGGCAACCCACCGCTCATCTCTTTAATCAGTAAATACTTCATTTTCGGTTGGAGTATCATTCTCGGCTGTTGTATCATCCCAAACCTTAGTTGGTTCAAGTAT
>JARGGA010000584.1 GCA_029210805.1 Candidatus Thorarchaeota archaeon | reverse complement strand
TATTCCACATCCTAGATTTCCGAAGATCTGACAATCCCGAACTTCAAAATCCGCCAATGCAAATGCGATTCCAACCATCCTATTGCATGCAAATGTTGAATTGTACACAACACCACCGCAAAACTGGAACATAGTACCCATATATGATCCATAGGCTGTACAGTTTACCATTGAAACATTGAAGCTGGCCAGGCCAAGTACTCCTCCATAGCTATTGAATCCAAGTGTCACATTCTCAATCGTTGTGTTCTCGGAGGCTACTAATTCAATTCCTACGGTTGAATCCGAGATGTCCCCGTTCAGAATTGAAATTTTAGTGCAATTAAACAGATGGATCTGTCCGTAGTCATCTGCGTCTAATTGCTGTTCTGCTTCATTCTCCAAATATGCCAAGGGCTTTCCATTCACAATGTTATCGGTAACCGTGATATTGTAATCACTACCGAAGCTTACAAGATTGATAAAGCCACAACTCTCAAATTCATTATCTCTTACAGCGACATTTACACAATTCGATGTAACAAGACCAAAATGTGTTGCATTGCGAATAGTATTTCCTGCTATCGTACTATTGGCTGAATTTGAAAGACCGATGCCTGAATCAGATAGTAGTGGCATTGATTCAGGAAGGGGAGCTATGTCTGAGATATCATTGTCAGTTATTGTAGTATTCATACTATCAACAATATGAATGCCCGATTTGCTAAGTGAGATTGTATTATTGTGAAATACATTGTAAGGTGAAGCTTCTGCATAGATGCTGCCAATCTTCATATGTATAGTGCAATCTTCCACAGTTCCATTTGTGACATTTTGGAGCCATACCCCAAACCCTGCTTGCGAACTTTGAGAAATCAGTACACAGTTTCGAATGACAAAATAGGCAGTTGTGTCTTGAATGACAATGCATGTAGAATCGCCGATAATTGTCCGATTTTCTATTCTATATGGATCCCCTTCAATTCCTGTTCCTGGGAAGCCATAGGTTACAAAGTCCGCATTACTAGTGATTCGAATGAATCCTATTGCACTGGTAACTGTTACGATGACAGTATCCCACGCTTCATTTCCCGCGGTGTCGTTAACGAAGATGGTGAAGTTGTAAACTCCTGCATCCAATCCTCCCACATCATAACTGATACTCCAATCTTCGACATCGTCTTCGGCGACCTGAGTTCCATTTCTGAGGATTCTATATTTATTCAGTCCTAGGTCGCTGACCTCCCACGTTACATAATAGGATTCAATCAAGATATCTAGTGATACATCTGGAGGACTGCTAATTACAGGCGGATCTGTATCGGAGAGACTTTCGGGATAATAATCAACACTCCCAGCTTCTCCCGGAATTGAATATGTCCCTGTACCAGAATAGTCACTCCATTTGTTACCAGTGCCTAAGCTATTATTCCATTGGTTATTGGATCCACTATCCCAGGCGTTTATTCCATTACCACCAAGAGAGTTGCCGTAGAGTGTGCAAAGTGTACCATCATCAATGTAAATTCCTCTTTCGCCGTTCCAATAGAACGTATTCTCAAAGATCGCGCATTCGGTTATGCCGTCTGCATAGATTCCGAATTCGCCATGAGATACATTGTTGTGCGAAATAGTCGATTGTTCAATATCCTCAAGGTATATCCCTACTTCGCAACCCGTGATAGTGTTGTGAGTAATATTGTACCCCAATCCTGTGAATAGACCAATACCAAATTTCCATCCTCCTTCAATTGTGTTTCTTGTTATATTCCACCCCATCAACTCGAATGAGCTAACTTGTATTCCCCAATCTACATTATCGGCAAATGAACAATCCAAAACAGATGAGTTCCGGCCATTTAATCCGGTAAAGCCCCTACCGTTATAATCAAATGATGAAAATAGAATCGTGAAGTTGATAGGACTCTGAATTTCAAGCCCGCCATTATTTTCCAAAAATGAACATGTCTGAATTGTTGAATTCACCGAGTGTTCGATGTACATTCCAACA
>JARGGA010000583.1 GCA_029210805.1 Candidatus Thorarchaeota archaeon | reverse complement strand
ACAATTCTTCCTAATTCATTTGTCGTAGCACTAACTCCTCAGATCACAAGAATTCACGTTCAGCGAGGGTTTGTTATTCCCCAAGTGCCATCCGATGTTCGGGCAGTAAAACATCTTCTTAACGAGTTGACCAGAGTAAACAAGCGAATTTTAGAAATCCAGAACGAGAGTATGAGATTGGCAAATACTCGTGGGCAGATAATCCATAGAATAGAAGCAATTATGCAGGAATTTAACTGGGATGAAGAAAGCTGTACTGCAGTAAGATCCCGATTAAATCCGGTCAGGATTGAGGGCAATATTGAGAAGCAGATACCATCTCAGGACCTTCTTGCAGAGGTACTAGGTATTTTTGAGAAGCTTCTTGATACGCAACCAAAAAAGAAGAACGAAAACGATGAGTCTCAAGAAGTACGCATAGATATTGAGTAGATGTTCTACCAATTCAATTCTATCTGCCATTGTGTCCTATCAGGACCCTGCATTTTTGGCACATATTCTATGGGGTTGTAAGGAAGTTCAACACCGGTTGATTTTTTCACTGTTAAGTAGTTCTTTCCCCTTGAAGTGGTCAGGGTTATAATTCCCTGCGCTAGTGAGAATAACTGATTAATTGTAACTGGATCTGCGGTTTCTGCGTGGATGAGGTAGAATTCAATGGAGCCTACTTTGATGCTCTCCTCAACGCTTTCTTTGAAGAATTGAACGACATCCCTGGCAGAGAAATCGATGAGTAATGGGGTCAAAGCTTCAAAGGTCACAACTCTTGGTTGAATCACATTTCGAAGACTTCTCATCATGATATTGATTTCATGAAGATGTGGAGAACAGGTGTGCTTTCCAATTGTTTCTTGGCCATAATTGACCTCTAGAATATGGTATTCATCATTCTGTATTTTCGCCATATCTTCCATCATTCGACGATTTCTGGCTTCAGTTACAACATTGAGTGTCTTCAATTTATGATTTTCTGCCTTTCTCGCGATAGTAGTCATGAATAGGTCATAGTGGCTTTCTTGGGAGGCCATCACTAGAAAGACGTATCCTTGAGGGGGTTTAGTAAGCAGACTATCAATGATGTTCGGATGATTTTGGTTGTTATTGTTTATGTCAACCGCCATAACAGTATAACCTCTCACTCCTCAATACCAAGATGCTTTCTTATGGTTGCAACCAATGCCTTTCCTGAAAAAGGCTTCACGATGTACTCATCAGCGCCAACTTCTTCTCCTCTCTGAATATCTCGGCTCAACCCCTTTGCCGTAAACATCAAAATTGGCACTTTCTTGAATGCTTCTTCTTGCTTCAATATATTGCATACTTCGAATCCATCCATTCTTGGAAGCATAACATCTAGCAAGATTAGATCAGGATTCTCTGAATGTGCTAAATCTAGTGCTGCCTGCCCATCGAAAGCACATATAACATCAAAACCATGTCGTTCCAAGAATTTCTTAGCCAGCTCAGTGGTTATCTGCTCGTCATCAACGACTAGGATTCGTGGCTTTTTATCACTCAATGTAATCAACTCTATACAATTGGCATCAGATCGTAATCAAGAAATCCTCCAGAAAGAATAGGTCTAACTGCGAGGAAATTAGTTCTAGGAGTTACACCACACACGCCCATTACTCCGCATATTTCTTGTACCTGCAAATGGACGTGATGAGAAATAGACTCGCTCCTCACTTCCTGCTGTCTGCTAAGAATGATCAGCGTAGTTCGATTTGCTCGAGGTAATAATGTTGAAATCTCTGCAATCATACCCCTAACATCAGTAGGTCCATACATATTTTCTAATGTATCGAGAGCAAATAGCTCAGTTACCTCATGATTGTACTTGCGCTCTAATTCACTCGATTCATAACGAATTTCCTGTAGTGTTTTTCGTGGGTCTGAATCTAGGCCTCGCACATTGGAATACTGTCCTGTGGATTGCCGTCCAAAGAAAATAACTTGTGAATCGATACGTTTCTTATCCACAAAGTGAGTG
>JARGGA010000581.1 GCA_029210805.1 Candidatus Thorarchaeota archaeon | reverse complement strand
ACTATACCTACCTCAAGATGGCTATCGATAATGTATATGCCATGGAGTATGAGAACAAGTGGGCTGAGATGGAGGTCAACCATGCCAAGATGAAACCCATTATGATCACCGTTGGTATTGGAATGGTCCTACTTGGAGCTACACAGATTGCAGCTGCCTCACTTCCTACTGCTGGACTTGCAGCATTCACGGGAGTTCCGACAATGCTCTTCGGTATTGATATGATTGGCTCCAACTTGTTTGGGTTCTCTGCTCTTGATGAAATTTTGAAGGCTGGCCTCTATGGAGTCACTGCAGGTCTTGGTCAAGATACTAAATTCATCAAGGAAGAAGGGTTCTCGTTCTTCCGGTTCACCAGCAACCCCATCCGGAACTTGATCTTGACGCAGCTGACATTTTTGATACTGGGTGAAGTATTGACTGCTGGAGGCGGACTGCGGGGGCTCGCGAGACAAATGGCTGTCGGAACATATGGTGGAACAGAAGTTGTTGAAATCATGGTCAATGGACAGATAACCACTACGAAAGTGGCTATTCAGGTATCAGCAACCCAAGTATTGGAAATGGGCTTCTTCGATTGCTTGAGACATCTCGGAACTCTTCCCGGGCGTCAATTGGAATCCATAGTAAGATACCTTGTTAGTCAAATTGTTCATATGGGCTCAGGAACACTGTTCCTGTTTGCCCTAGGAGCAACTGGAACCCTAGGGGAAGGAGGATTCCTTGGGGACTTGCTTATTCAGGGTGCCATGCTTTCTTCAATCATGATCAGTCTGGCTAGAACGTACCAGATGCGTAAGATATCTCCTGCAGATATGTTGTACCAGTCCGCCATCAAACCAACCTCAAAACTAATACACTTCTTCGAGAATATGAAGCGCATGACATCTGCAACCAGTGCGAGTAATCCCCTCTGGTATAGGACGTCCATTTTCCTAGGACTTTTATCACAAAGTACACAGGTTATGGTTGCCATAGGGAGTATGAACGTATGAAGGAAACAGTAACTAATGAGGGTCTCTATAACGAGGTCCTCTCAATCTTGGACAAGGACTACACCGGGAACCGAGTTACAGCATTGTCTGGAATCATGAGTAGGTCTGCACAAGGAGAATTTGAACTGACAGATGAGCAGTGTGATACAATCGAACAGGAACTAGCTGAAAGCATCAATTGGGAAGGGAATTACGACAATATCGTAGTCTATGTACCAGCTATACTTAGCAACTGCAAAGGTCAATACAGATTGGACCGATTTGATACAGTCATAGAATCCCTTGGCAATGAGTCCTATCCCGAGGATTCACCCATGAGGTGGTTCAATAACCTTAGATTCGATTATCTAAAGAGAGCAGGTGTCGTTGATCAGGATGAACTACCATACTATGCGGAATTTGCTTATGTTAGCTTTGGCAATCCTCTAGGTATCAGAATCTCAAGATGTTATCTGACGGACAGACGAATGGTTCTCGTTGGTCCCTTTGATGCTGCGAAGGTTGGAAATAGTACCGTGTATCGGCTTCATTACCCGGGTATGCTAGAAAGACCATACCATGCACTTGTTGATTATATCGACTATTCTAGGATGAGTGAGCTAAAGAATAAGTGGAGCTTGACGGGAAAATACATCTCCTTCAAGTATAACACCTCCTATATCCAAGAGAAGGCGCGTGTTCTCTATGGCCCATATTTCTTCAAGATGGACCTGTCGTCGTCGAGCAAGGTCAAGCAAGGACAGCTTCAGATCAACATTTCCCCAGTTCCTGTATCGCGCCCAGTGGAGGATGAAGGCGCATTCAGGAAACGACGACAGGAAACATTGTATGAGCGGTTGAGCAAGTTCACTAAGTAAGAAATAGGACATCGAACTGCATCAAGAAGATAATGACCAAGGAGGGGCACGCTTGTTCCCCAACTATTGACGCAGACACGTTCCGAAAGAACCGGCAGGGGAAATTGTTCGAGTACCTGACTAGATTTAACCATAATGGTCCTTTCGATGCAGCACAA
>JARGGA010000582.1 GCA_029210805.1 Candidatus Thorarchaeota archaeon | reverse complement strand
GATTATTGAAGCAGATGGTTTGAACACCACTATTCGATGGAATACAACGGAAGAGAATAAGTATCGATACTACATTCTCGTGGACAATGAAACTGTAGTTAGTAGTGAGTGGGATTCAGATGAAATTATGTTTCCTCTCAATGCCATTTTTTCCCTATTGGGTTCCCACAACGTTACCTTGCTTGTTGTTGATTATAATCTGAATACTGCCACGGATACTGTTATGGTGGATGTTGTAGACACGATTTCTCCTGTGATTGATTCACCACCAAGTATGGAAATTATTCGTGGTGATTGGAATGCACGGATTACGTGGACTATTACTGAAGCCCTCCCTCATAGATACAACGTAACTCGTGACTCAACAATTATCATGTCTGGCAGTCTTCTAACAAACCAAGTAATTGTCAATCTTCAAACTCTGGCTGAAGGAGTGTATACTTTTACACTAACTGTTGTGGATACAAGTGGGAACGTTGCCAGTGATACAGTAATCGTAACAGTTGTTGAACCTACAACAACTACAACGTCTTTAATCCCCCCTGACGATCCTGGCTGGTCAGAACTTCCAACTGTGGATATAGGCACAATCATGCTACTTGGATTTGGATTCGTGATAATTGCAGTAGGATGTATGATATTGCGAAGTAGCAAGACAGAGAGTATAGGCAGTAGCTATCAATACTACTAGTGTACAGGCGGGAGCGATTCTCGGGAGACCCTCCCGTCATATACTCTCTTCATTTACGTTATGCTCTCTTATTACCGCCTAGCTTGTTCTGATTGTACAACCAACCACGATTTTCCGACAATAGGTAATATACGGATATCATATATTAAGGAATAATATGAACTATTCACATAGCGTCGGCATGTGGACATCATCCAATACCTCGACCGTTGCTCACTCTTGGGCAACACACATACAGCGAATCTCCCCCAACTCAACGATTTCTTTGCCGACGCGACCTCTCCTCTCTCTCTCCTCCGAGGTATGGGTGCTGGATGTTCGCCCCTTTACCAGCACCCATCACCTATGATTTTACTCGTTTGCTCCTATTCTTCGTTTCATCATATCTACAATGACAAGAATAATCTCCCTCTATTATAGGATAAAATCCTCTCAGTGTCCCGATTACAATATAACTTCATGCAGTTTCATTTGCAATGAGAGTGATCATAAAACCAGCTTTACTCTGGTTCCATGTGAACGAAGATTTTTGTTTCTATTATGTTTCTCCGGATAGACCTCTCAATCATGTCCGCAAACTCATGGCTTTCTGTTAGTGACAGGGACCCATCAATACCACATGTGAGAGATACAATTAATCCAGAATCGTCTTCTGCCACATGGATATCTCTGCATTGACAATTATCTAGTGCGTTTACGTATTCCCTGATTTTAGCAATAAGATCTTCATTATCCGTTGTGACATCTGTCGCAGCTGATGTAAATTCTGAGGCCTCGAGATGAAGTGATGTAGACGCAATCTCAGGTATAAGTACCTGTACTGCTTTTTCAAATTCTTCCGAAATTCTATGAGCTTCACTCAACGCCATGCTCGGGCTCATCTCAAGATCTGCACCAAGATGGATTCCTTCTGGCATCTTGAGGATTCTGACATTATGAACACTATCTATCTCAGGGTGACTTCTGGCGAGTGCTGCCAATATACCATACACTACATGTCTTCCTTCGGGACTGGCAATATCTGATTTAGGTTCTATATGAACGATACAATCTACATTTGATGCGATCTTGGAGATTTCTCTTTCAACGAGATCCGCAACCACATGCGCGTCGTCCACACTTGTTGCAGGGTCAACTGATACAACAACATCAACGAATACGTGGGATCCTGATGCCCTTGCTCGAACTCTGCTACAGTCATACACTCCGGGGATGGATTCGCATATCTCCGACACTTGTTTTTCTATTCCCTCAGGCGCCTTATCCACCAAGATATCGTACGACCGTATTCCTAGTCTAAGTGATACTATGAATATTAT
>JARGGA010000047.1 GCA_029210805.1 Candidatus Thorarchaeota archaeon | reverse complement strand
ACCGTGATCCCTTCTTTCTCAGCAGCTTCAATTGCACTTGCAAATACTCTCTTCAGAAAAATTCTTGGAACATTTACAAGTCTGCCACATGCTTCCTCTGTCCATGTATACTTGGGATCATATCGCTGAGCACCATACATCACAGCGTCAACATCAACGTTCTTGCAAGCGGGCATGCGAACCTCATATGGCTTGGAACTCTTTGTAAACCAAAAGCCTACATTGTCTCGAAAACCATAATCAATTGGCAATGGCGGAAAGGATTTCTTGTCCACTCCATTCACTATTGCATCCTTGTACTTTTTCTTCAGCAGGATATTGTTGATTCTGAGAACAAAGCAATCTCCATTTTCCATGAGTCGGGGCTCAATTGTATAATCCCACGTACACTCATAGACTTGAATGGCCTCTGCTACGATTTCTGGACATTGTTCATCTGGATTTCCGTTATTGCGATGAGAAGACTCCAAATTGAAGATACTGCTCTTCATTTTCTCTTCTGTAGTTTCACCAGGAAATCCTAGCATTACACAGTTTTCCATGTACTGTTTATCATCAGGAATGAAGTTGATTGCACATACTTTTGAACGGCATATGTTTTCGGCCGTATTGCTATTCCCTCTGGATACTAGCATCATGGCCCATTCATTCTCGCCTGCAATTATGTATGGGAAGATGAGTGAATACGGTCCTAAGTTAGTCTGCCCTGACTCCTATAATGTGCTTACGAGAACTACCGGCATTGGATAAAACGAGCTTGTTTGATAGAAGTTGTCTAGGATTGTTATAGGTTCAAAGTGGTCTGACATGGTTCTGTGATTACAAACTGGCTAATAATTAATATGCTGATATATAATCACATTTTATATTCAATTCACCTTTTAATCAATGCCATAAGTAATCGAATTTCGTACTCTGTGTTGCTCTACTAGAAAGCAAGCCATCCGCCATCTACTGCAAGTGTTTGTCCGGTGATGTATTTGGCTTCATCACTAGCGAGGAAGCAGACTGCTCCCCGAATCCACTCATTCTCCGCAAACATTGGTAATGCTGTTCGAGGTTTAATTACATTGGTTCTAATATCCTCGCTCTTGAATGCCTCTGCTGATTGATTAGTAGGGAAAAACCCTGGAGCAATTGCGTTGACCCGGATATTATACTCTCCTAGTTCGACAGCAAGAGCTTTTGTCATGCTAATCATTCCGCCTTTGGATGCGTAATATGCTACTTCTGGAAACCTTGTTCCTCCAAAACCAAAGACAGACGAGATATTGATTATTGCACCTGATTTGTTTGGGATCATTACCTTTGCCACCTCTCGTGAGGCGATGAACGCTGATGTGAGATTTGTATCCATTACTTTATGCCAATCCTCTAGGGTCTGTTCAATGAGTGGTTTGACAATGTATAATCCTGCATTATTCACCAGTATGTCAACATTCCCTAGTTGATCCACTGTTGTTTTGACTAGACTGATGATATCATTCTCATTTCTGACATCAGTCTTCACTGGTATCGCAGTTATGTTGTATAACTGCTCAATATCATTAGCGATTTTTTCGAGTAACTCCAGTCTTCGGGCAGCCAAAACAACATTCGCTCCAGATTCAGCTAGACCGTGAGCAAACTGTTCGCCTAATCCTGCAGAAGCTCCCGTAACAACTGCAACTCTGCCTTCCAGATTGTACTTGACCATTGGCTAGATCTCACCTTTCCATTGTGCAATCACATGTATGGGGGCTATTCCTCATAAAAGTGATTGACATCTCCTCAATTATGAAAGGATATCCTTGGCACGTTTGACAATATTCTCAACTGAGAATCCAAACTTTTCAAACAGTACATTTCCAGGCGCTGAAGATCCGAATCGGTCAATGGAAATCATGTCGCCCTTATCACCAATCCAACGTTCCCATCCCTGTTTTACACCAACCTCAACAGCGAGACGTGTTGAAACTTCAGGAGGTAGTACCGAATCTTGGTAATCCTGACTCTGTGCTTCAAATAACTTCCAACTTGGGAACGAAACAACGCGCACTCCAATTCCTTCGGATGCAAGCTTCTTTGCAGCTTCTAATGATGGATGAACCTCTGAACCGGATGCCATTATAATCAAGTCAATATTACCATTGGATAGATCTGCAATAACATATGCACCCCGTTTGAGATTCTCCGCTGGTTTGTACTCTGTTCTATCTACTATGGGAACGGTCTGACGTGTGAGTACTATTACAGTAGGAGCATGTCGTCTACTGATGGCGACTTCCCATGCATATACAACCTCATTTGCATCAGCAGGTCTGATTACCACTAGATTAGGTATTGCCCGCAATGAAGCAAGATGTTCGATTGGTTGATGTGTTGGTCCGTCTTCTCCTACTCCAATGCTATCATGTGTGAATATCCAGATGCTTGGATAATCTGACAATGCCGCGAGTCGAATTGCAGGACGCATGTAATCCGAGAACATGAAGAACGTTGCAGAATATGGTATGAACCCTCCGTGAACGCTGAGGCCATTGGTTATTGCCCCCATTGCATGTTCACGAACCCCGAAGTAGATATTCCTCCCTTCAGGGCTATCCTTCTGGAATGCTATACTGCTATCAATCCAGGTCTTGTTTGAACCGGTGAGATCTGCGGAACCGCCAATAAGTTCGGGTATAATCTTGGCAAATGCATTAATGACCTTGCCAGATGCAGCTCTAGTAGCTATTCCCTTTGGATTGGCATCGAATGATACTATCTCAGAATTCCATCCATCTGGTAATCGGCCTGCACATCTTCTTTCTAGCTCTTCACCCAAATCTGGAAAATCTGCCTTGTAGTTAGCAAATCCATTTTTCCATTCCTTCTCCTTTTCATCCCCTCGATTGATTGATTCTCTGAAATGACTCAGAACATCATCTGGAATGTAATATCGAGGCTCAAGTGGCCACCCCAGTTTCTCTTTGGCGCCATTCAATTCAGCTTCTCCAGCTGGTTCACCATGTGCCTTTGATGTGTCCTGTTTATTTGGCATACCAAATCCAATACTGGTACGACACATTATCAGAGATGGTTTGGAGGCTTTCTTGGCTTCTGAGATAGCTGCATCTATCCCATCAACATCGTTGCCATTTGCGACTACCTGTACATGCCAATTAAGTGCTTCATACTTGGCTTTGGTGTTTTCAGTGAATGTGATATCCGTTTCTCCATCAATCGAAATGTGATTGTCATCATATAGAAGAATGAGCTTTTTCAGACCAAGATGACCAGCAAGTGATGCCGCTTCTGAGGAAATACCTTCCATTAAATCGCCATCTGTTACAATTGCATAAGTGAAGTGGTCAACAACTTCATGGCCTGGTTGATTGTAAATAGCTGCAAGATGAGCTTCAGCTATAGCCAAACCTACGCTATTTCCCAAACCTTGGCCCAATGGACCTGTAGTGACCTCCACTCCTGGCGTACAACCGTATTCAGGATGGCCCGGTGTTTTACTCTGCCATTGTCTGAAATTCTTGATTTCCTCAAGTGGAAGATCATAGCCAGTTAGATGGAGTAGTGAATAAAGCAGCATCGATCCATGGCCACCAGAGAGAACAAATCTATCACGATTTGGCCAATCTGGATTCCGAGGATTAAATCTCAAATGCCGCATCCAGAGAGCATAGGCCATTGCCGCCGCACCCATGGGCATACCAGGATGTCCTGATTTCGCATCTTCTATCGCATCAGCTGACAGGAATCGAACAGCATTAATTGCTTTTTCTTGGAGTGAGTTAGAGGGAGTCATTGGGATTCTATCTCTCCAAAGGAATTCAATGGGGTAATATCAAATTCCTTGAGTTTGGGCAGTTCAATCGAAAACGTTCCCTCTTTTGGTTGTTACGCTTTGAAGAAAAAACTACACTATATTCCTTCCATTAAATTGACTGGCTTGACACGAAACTGTGAATTGCTTCAAAAAATAGTGAAAAAAGATGAGAAAAAGGGGGACGGCAGGAAATCCTGCCTCTCTACGTTTCTACTTCCTCATCTTGATAACGAGGACCAGAATTACAACGACTACAATAGCTCCACCCACAAGTAACAAAATTGTGTCGAGTGGAAAACCATCTGCTGGAACGATACCAATGACAGGATCATATACTAGTGTTTCGTTACCGAAATTTTCGAAGGCAAGATAGATTGACTCACCGGCTTCAAGTCCTGTGCCCTCGCCATAACTGGCCTTCACTTCCAAGGTATTCTGAGCAGCAAGTGCTGTTTCTTCATATTCTATGTATCCATTGTTGAAACTGAATTTTGTACCAGTATGCTGGAAACCAGCTGGTGCATCAGTTCCTCCTGACTGACCATGATTACTCTGGGTCACTGTGAACTGTAGGACCAGAAGGGATTCATCGTATGTCCATTCCCACCCATCTACAATCACGTCAAACTTGAACTCGCCGGGATTCTCCATATCCATGTGGACACGAATCTCCATATAGACATCAAATTCTGTCATGTTTGGTAGACTTCCATAATCACCAGAGGACCCTCCCGGACGGGGATCGTAAGTTTCAGTTGTTGTGAAATTGAAGTGAATTGCTGTAACGTTGGTGCCTTCCGTTTCTGTATCAAATCCGCTGAAATCCCATCCAGTGGTAGGTAGAGCAAAGGGTGCCCCAATCATTATATCTTCGCCATGATCAAATGCCCCGTTTGCATTCGTATCGTTGGCTTCAAACATTTTTACAAACTTGACATGGTAATCCACGTCAGCACTATTCGGGTCCCACCATTGGAAATGCGGTGCAGTGTTTGCACCAGTAATTCGGATATCAATTACATCAGTTGTGAGAGTAACCATTCCTGCTGATTCATGATTGTATATACCACTACTCTGTGCCGCAACCATTGGCACTCCTAAACCCAGAAGCAAAACGGCGAAAGCCGCAATTGCGTAATTCTTGTTAAAGGTCAAATAATCACCTACATAGGCACTGATTTGTTGTATATATAATGACCATTAGAAAGTATCAGCAAATTTCGTAAATTAACGGCTCTATGAAGGCTCCTTAAACCGCTTCCAAATTTTATGAACCCTTGAAATCCTTAAAACACGTATAATATGCCCTTCATTCTAATCCCCTTTTCTAGCCCAAAATACAACGAGCCCAGGAAATAGGTCTAAAGCTCCGCAGTCTGGAAACACAGATTCCAAAATTGTACCAACATCATCACCATCTGCCATCCCCAGGTCCGGAAATAGCTGGATTGCTGTTACTCTAACAAACTCACCTAAATCTGGCTGATCTGGCTTATCAAAATAGACAAAGGGCGCTAATATCTGCAAAACGCCACCTTTCATCAGTACTCTCTTGAATTCAGAAACCGCTGTATGAAGGTTTCTTTGTTCCGGAATGCCACTAAGCCAGACTTGTGCATATCGTTCGTTTGGTGATGGAATATCCGAAAGTTCTCCCTTGAGGACCTTATGTTTGATTCCGCTTGTCGAAAGAATTGTTGCGTCACCCAATACATCCAGTGAACGTGAACCATTGTTTTTTGTGAGATTTTGAATTGTTACCATATCGAACTCTCGTACTCGTGGGACCGCCGCAAACAGTACTCGGCCATCTGGCGGATTAATCTGAGATTCGAGTACCTGATGCATCCCTCCTGTTATTGATTGCCGATATGCATCGTAGAAGTGCATTATTACCTCGATAGAATCCTTCAGCATTTCTCTGAGCCGATTTTCTCCTCTTGCGCCAAGTCTGTAGACTCGTCTATCCGGTCCATGCGGTCCGGGCTGTACTCCACTTTCAACCAACCCCTCTGCTTCCATGGCATGTAACCAACGATAGAGGGTCGTTAATCTGAGATTTGAAACATACTCATTTAGAGAACGGAGAATATCGTAACCATGACAGGGTCCACTATCTAGGACCAAGAGTATTCTGTTTCTAATCCATTCACGGCTATTTTTCAATGGTCGACGTTCTCCAAAGAAATAAAGTGAACTATTATGCTAAAAGGCGTACGTTCAACGTAATTGGTATACTATTCTTCCTATCCTCCATTTCTATAACCAATTTCACGACTAGTGAAGTGAGGATTTGTCCTTAATACAAGACAAGTAAACTGCTGTGTTGAAGGGAGCAGTATTTGCTCTCCCTCTCTATCTCTTTGGAGGCAGGTCGAACTGCCTCCAATTCCTATTCCTTTTCTGATTGTCAATAGTATATGTTGTTTAGTCTATATCGAATTGGTGTTATGAATACCAGAATCGAGATCTATACACAGAAGCTATAACCATTCTCACCTATAGCCGGAGATACATTGCTCCTTATCTTATGTTTTCGAGGCTATTTCTCTATACTCCGGTATCGAACTTAGTTCGATCTCGACTCGGTGATGGAGACAGAAGAGAATTGAATAATAAAACAACAAAGAGAATGATTGCTCTCACCTTTGCTGTTGCTTTTGTGTTGATGGCAGTATCTCCAGCTTTTGCACAAGCTCAGACTACTGACCTTGGTAACTTCAAAACAGGCCCATTTGTGGAGAAAATCGTTTTTGATGTTATTACCCAAGAAGATCAACAAGTATTAGCACTGCAAGATGATGCGATTGATATGATTGATCAGCAGCTAGACCCAACGTATCTTGAACAGCTAGTGAATGCTGAAAATATCGAGATTGAAAGCATTCTAAGAAATGGATATGGATATGTTACTATCAATTGTGACAAATATCCATTGAATATCACTGCTTTCCGAAGAGCTCTGGCATTCGCCACTGACAAAGAAGCAATTTCAGATGATGTCTGGGACGGTCTGTCGCAGCCACTTGATACTATGGTTCCAGCGACAAATCCCTTCTCTATTGAAGGTCAGTTGCCATATACTTACTATGAAGCTAACGCCGTACTCGGTAATCAAATGCTAGATGATGCAGGCTTTGCTGATATCGATGAAGATGGATTCAGAGAAGCACCAGATGGTTCTGACTTTGATATTCTAGTCGAGTGTGCAACATCCTCTAATATTGCTATTGAAGTAGGAGTGGTTATCGCAGATGCTCTCTCAGCCCTAGGCATCGAGGCAGAGTCACGACCAACAGACTTCTACGAATATTTGAACAGGCTTTACTTCCACGGAGATTACGATATTGTCTTCCTTGGTGGTGGATGGAGCAGTTTTGATATCGACTGGCTAGCATATGAATTCTGGTCAGATTACGCAGATGAACCTTACTGGAACTTCCCTGCATGGAGAAATGCAACCTATGATAGCTATCGAGATGCATTACTTCATTCAACAACCTTTGAAGAAGTATACGATGCAGCTATAGCGATGCAAGAGATTTGGGTTTACGAATGTCCAATGATCATCTGCTATGAGAACATGGTTCTCTCAGCCTATCGAACCGACAAATTCGATGGATGGGTAAACTCCGTAGTTGATGGAGTTCCAGGCTTTTGGACTAATATGAAAGCACATCTGAAGGATGAACTTGGAGGTCCCTATGGTGGTACTCTTCGATGGAGTAACTCGTTGGACATTGATACATTCAACTTCATGGCAAGCACTTCTGCATATGCCAACAATGTCAACAATATGATGTGGGACAGTCTGATAACAGTTGGGCCAGATGGCACTGATGTCGACTGGTTAGCTGAGTCTTACACTACTGAAACACATGCAGACAATCCAGCTGTACCAGATGGACACACACGTTTCACATTCAATATGCTTCAGAATGCCACTTGGACAGATGGCCTGCCAATAACTGCAGAGGACGTAGCATTTACCTTGAACTACTTCAAGGAGGCTCCTGGTAATCAATACGGTTCCGATCTAACTGATTTAGTTGCTGCCTATGCTCCAACACCCTATACACTCATTGCTGAGTTTGATACGGAATCATACTGGCATCTGCACACTATTGGATACAAACCAATTCTACCGAAACATGTGTTCGAAGATATTGGTCCAGCCAACTGGAACACTTGGAACCCAGATCCTCCAACAGAAGCAATGGTCACATCCGGTCCATTCAATGTATCTGAGTATGTTGCTGGTGAGTTCACTGAGCTTACCTACAATCCAAACTACTTCTTTGGCCCTGAAAGAATCACTACCCCCACGAATACTGGTGGCGTAGGGATCCCCAATCTCACCCTAGCTATTGTTGCTGGTGCTGTTGGTGCTGCCGTAGTCATCCTTGTGGGTGGCTTCGTTCTGATGCGTCAGAGATAGTATTTAGTATAAGATAAGGGGACAACTGTCCCCTTCTCCCTTATTTTTCTAAGGATTTCCTGGGAGAGTTCCCGGTGGAAATTGCTCCAGAAATTCCTTTTGTACAATATCCATAGCAACTACGTCTTGGAATTTTCCCATTGAGTAAAGCATCTCTCTGAAAACTCCAATATGCTTGAAACCCACTTTTTCATAGACATGTATCGCTCGGGTATTGCTACTTAATGCGTAAAGATAGATATTATTCAAACCTAAAATGTGAAAACCAATCCAGAGCAATACATTCATCGTGTCAGTTCCATATCCCTTGTCCCTTCCTTCTGGATTCCAAAGAGCAATACCTAATTCCGCATGCCTATTCTGTTTGGATATATCAAACAAACTTACAGTACCTAGAAACTTTCCCGTTTTTTTGTCTTCTACTGCGAGTTGAATTCGGCCGTCCTTCCAAGGATCTGCAGTACTTGAACCTTCAAGCCACTGCTCCTCAGCTTTTCTAGAACGAGGAAGTGCTGAACCCAAGAATCTCTTGGTATCAAGATCATTGAGATACTTCATTAAAATATCAAGATCATCCATCTCAATAGCACGAACTTTTACAAATTGCCCATAATACATAATTTAAAATTGCACAAGTTTCAGATAATTCTCTCGGTTATTCATTTGATATATGAACATTTCAATGAGTCGAAACCACGTATGAAATTAGTAGTTATCCTTTTATTGCACGGTTTTATCATTTGAATAACTTCCTTTCGTTGAGGAGATTGGAGAAATGCAGTTAGAATGGCTTATAGCTATAATTGGAATATTCGGCCTTATTGTAATTATAGGATTTGTTGTTGCTTTCGTCATAACAGGACTTTTGCTAGGAGTAGCATTGGGTCCTGTGAACGGAGAGAACAGAAACCTAGGCTCCACGTTTGTGACAGCCTTTATCGTAGCGCTTACGTATCTGGTGCTGTTAATTCCAGTACTTGGTATTTTCCTATTCTGTATAGTGATTATCCTACAGTGGTACGTTATCAAATCAAGGCATGAACTTGGATGGGGCGGCGCTATTGTTGCTTGGATTATCACAATAATCCTGATTGCAATCGTGCTTGTCGTATTGCTGTTCGTCTTTGGAATCGGTTTGTTAGCACTACTACCTTAGGTTAGAATTGCTAGAAGTGTGTGCTTTGTCTAAGGATCCTGCACACCCTGAAACTCGGGACTGTCGAGAAATCATCGAGGATAAATCCAGAGGAAAGCTGGTGTTCGATAGACGCGGAATCACCAGCCATCCTTTGGCATTCCTTAAGATTCTTGGCCCCCTTTTTCTTTCTCATCACCCAAGCTGTTCTGAATATGAACATCACACAGTAGATATCAGAGGTCGTAGATTCTGTATAGGATGTTTCTTCAACACTGCTTTCTTTTTCTTAGCTTCACTTGTTTTGTTTGCATTGTGGTTATTTGATCAATCCCTACTCAATAGAAGCTGGCTACTTTATGGCGGTACAGGGGGAGTGGTACTCTACCTAGTGGTAAGCTTGTTGCACCTCTCAGAGAGTACAAGAAAGAAGATTGCGACGAAATTCTTGTTGGGATCTTCGTTTTCAGCTATATTCATTTTGGTAGTAACAGCTGGCGGCAGCATTGAATTCATGATACAGGAAAAATACATTCTAGTGTTCGCACTTTATCTGGTGGTTTTTACTTTCCTGTTGGTAAAAAGAGCTCATGAGTTCCTGAAGATATGTGAACCTTGTGAGTATAAGATGCGATGGAGCAGGTGTCCCGGTTTCATTGATACAGTCTGCGAGCTTATTGATAGGAGATTCGTAGTTCCAAGAGAAACAGAAAACAAGATGGACTCAACTTGAGTTTCTTACTTGTTTCGACAAACTAATTTACGATTTTATATTAGAAATTCATTGGTGTAGGTATGAGTCAGAAACGACAATACTTTGAAGAGCCAATTGTTAGGGTTCCAATCGATAAGGTCTATTTTCCTCACATATGCCCTATCTGTGGTAAAGAGGCGAAGAAGCCAGCTAGGATTATAGCTACACCAGGTAAGAATCGATATCTGCGTCCTGAGTGGGACCCTGCATTTCATCCCTCAGTAAGGAAACGTCAGGGTATTAAGCCCCCTGAAATGAAATCCCTCTTGCTCTACGTATGCGATGAGCATTACAAATCCGATGAGGGTGATACCAATTATCGGCTTCTATGTCTGATAGGTAACGGTCTTCTTGGCATGACATTTCTCTTTGCACTATTCACTATTGGAGGTAGTATTTGGGGTGGATATGATGTAGGAATTATACCATATCTGACCGTGTTGGTATTCTTCATTTCACTAGCCATAACTACAGTCTCTTTCAGGGGTGGCCCTCTGGCAAACGCTGTAAAAATTGTTGGCTTTGATGGAGGCATTCAGAATATCTGGCTGCAACTAAAACGAAGGGACTATCGCGAAATTCTTGTTGAAGAGAATGCAATGCACGCGGAACTAGTCAGCTGGATAGTCAAATCATAGTATGACCAAACAGACCGTGAGGTATGTGTGAGATTTTTATCATAAGATGTATCACTACGATGTGCAACCTGTTTTCATCTTGCAATAGTGAGGTGCATTGAATATTGGATGATATTGAAGTTGTAGGATTAATCTCGAAAGTCCTTAACCGCTATGTTGTAACAACGAATGATGGTACCGAGTATGAACTCTCTGCAATAATGCCATGGGAAGCAGTTTCTCCTGACTTTGACAGCGGAAGATTCGAACGGAATCTTGGACTGCAAATGGTTGTTACGGGAAGTACTGATGGATCAACAATTTGGGGTGCTCAACTGAGTCCCATTGAGTGATTGTGGAGATATGTGTATGATCACAGGAATCGATGTGGTATTTTTACACGTTCAAGATCCTATCATGATGGCTGAATGGTACCGCGAAACACTTGGCGTGGAGATGGGATTCCAAACACCTGACCTCCATTGGCAAGAGTTTGAATTGGATGCCAATCGACCCCCCACTCGTTTTGGTTTCGATCATGTAGGAGGTACAGTTTCATCGGTGGAACAACAGAGAGTCATGATTTCTTTTGGAGTGAAGGACATTCACCAATTAATAGACA
The DNA here is from genome assembly GCA_029210805.1 of Candidatus Thorarchaeota archaeon. Lineage (GTDB taxonomy): Archaea > Asgardarchaeota > Thorarchaeia > Thorarchaeales > Thorarchaeaceae > MP5-2226. The sequence goes on along the minus strand of JARGGA010000047.1, from coordinate 2,903 downwards.
ATTTAGAAGAAAAGGGAGTCCATTTCTATGGTGATCCAAAAATAGTTGATGTAGGACCCACATTATTTGCAACGACAAGAGACCCCGAAGGAAATTGGTTGCAATTTTCACAAAGAAAATGATGAAGGGATCATAACCTGTTACACACAGGTATGTCCCCACAGTGTAGTCACACTATTACTTCAGCTCTGCTTCGTCCTTCCAGAGACCGTGAATGTTACAATAAGATGTAGCCATTACTGTACCTGGTTTATCAGTCTTGAACGCGAAGACTGCATAGGGTTCCGAGTACATTCCACTTGAATCAGCACCTTGAGCTGATTCACCATGATGGTCAAATGTGCAATATCCAACCTCTACAGGGAATTTCTCGCCTTCTGGCCAGAAGAACGCATCACACCATTTGATGTGGTGACTTATTGTGTTCGGATGACGAATTTCCTTCCCCACAGATATATGAATGTGGAAGAGACCATCGCCCTTATTCTCAATCTCTATGGCTGGAACATGTTTTTCATTCTTCCAGTCTGCAGTCTGAATCCATTTTTTCGACATCATCTCAAACCTCAATATTCTGTTGTTAGACAAGCGTAGTGTCTATACCTAGGTCATTGCTCTCATATGTTAAAATATCTTCGACGTGACCAACACTCAAGATTATATGGGAACGATATCCGCAATAGGTTGTAGCATTTACTCAATTCCAAGTAGGTGGCTCAATCGTGGATACAATAAATGGAGAAAATGGAGAATCTATCAACATTGAAGACGAACTTGTTATGATACCTAGCTCAATTTCGCCAACAGTATACCTCGTCATACTTGCCCTAATGACCGCGCTCACAACGGTAGCCACTATTGTATTTGTAATTCCATTTCCTTCGACTGCGGGTTACTTCAATCTTGGTGATGCAATGGTAATGATTAGCGGTATCCTTCTTGGTCCTGCAGGTGGATTCATCGCTGGAGGGTTTGGTTCTGCCATGGGCGATGTCGCACTAGGATATTTTCCCTATGCACCAATCACATTTGTTGTAAAGGGTGGTGAGGGGCTCATAGTGGGCTTAGCTAGTCGTTATGTCAAGAATTCAATAACGGCAAAACCACTTGATCTTCTGGGGGTTATCCTGGGCGCTGGTGTGATGCTGCTGGGTTACTTTTTGGGTGAAGTCCTATTACTCTCTTACAGTGTGGAAGTTGCCTTATTGGAACTAATCACCATAAACTCAATTCAAGTTATCATGGGTGGTATTATCGCTTTGATTGTTGGTCCACTACTTCGCAATTTCCTACGAAATTACCTAACGGGAAGTAACTAATTGTTGATACTAGATTACACATTTCATAAGACGGAACACGGATTGATACGTTAGGCGGAACCTCTTTTTAGGTGTATATTCTTTCAAATAGCCTGTCCTACCCCGAGCTAGCCCTCGGAATTACACTTGGAGTTCTGAAAATGACTGACAGAGAGAAGCTGAAAATCGATGTCGAACGTCTTAACGAGATAAACAATTTCCTTTTGAAAGATGACAATCCTTTGACTGATGGTGTATTCAAGGTAATTGAGAAATATGGAGGAGTCACTGAAATAAACCGCAAGGCCAACGAAGCCAGAAAGCTTGACAATCTAATGTCAATGTTAGAGAGAAAGAGCTCGCCTTTCGTTGACGACTTGAAGTGGCTTCAGGAGCAACGTGATAATGACACGTTCATTAGTATCCCAGAATACCGAAGAAAGGTGCTTGGCGATACGGCTGATTCGATGGAGTTTGACGAGTCATTCGCTGTCACACTCGAAATTAGTGCCTGCCAATACTTTCCGTGGTTGATTAAACAAGCAAAACAGGCAGTTGAGAAGCAAGAACTAATGCCAGGGAGATTCATCCGTGTAAGGAATATGGTTGAGCAGACTGAAGATGATCACATTATTGCATTTGCGGCAGGGATGCAGATTGTCGATGCTACATATGTTGAAACCCTTGACAATAGAGGCACCTATCCAGGGCCTGATGGCGCACCTGTTAATATTCATCTAGGTGGCCCTGAAACAATTACCGGTTACTTTGGAGGTGTGGGGATGCCTAATGAATTTCCATTAAAGTGGGCAGATGAGTATCTCCATTACTACACCACTTATGGGATTAAACAGGTACTAAATGTCAATCCCGGAAGTGTCCTAATGGGATACATGATGCATAAACTTGGAATCGATATGGAGTTCAAAATATCTGTTTTCATGGGAAATGACAATCCGTATGCATGTTTATGGACTCTATTGACTGCCAAACTATTTAGTCGAGATGATGGCACCTCTCCATTGATTGGCTTTAACTTAGCAAACAGTGTGAATAATGAAACTATCGAGTTGGCGGCTTACACTCGAGGGAATCTTGGTTTTGAGGATGTTGTTAGAATTGAACATCACATCACTGAAACATACAAGAGTATTGTTCGTCAGCCATATGATAGAACTGCGGAGCTTGTAGAACTAGCTGGTCATGTCAAGAATATCAGTGCAAAACACGAAGGTGGAATCCCTGAAATTGATTCGAAACGTGAGCATCCTAGTGATATCTTAGACTACTTCCGTGCCAAGGCTGAAATAGAAGAAGCGGGGCATATGTCCTTCATGCTTCAGAACTATCTTGACAAACATCACGCGTTGAATAGGACTGCAGAAGAACTTACCAAGAAGGGCCTGACCTTCATTGCTGCAGGCAATCTTCACAAAAAGTAATTGTAATTCTTTCGGAGAGGGGAATACTCCCTCTCCTTACTCGCATTCTCTGTTTTAGTTGTCAGGCTGGAATATTCTATCATAGAGTTCCTCTAGAATCTCTCTGTGTTTCTGTTCTTCATTTGTAAGTGTTTCAAACACAGTACGGTGGTTTGCCACACCA
>JARGGA010000580.1 GCA_029210805.1 Candidatus Thorarchaeota archaeon | reverse complement strand
CACTTGTTCTCCAAGTCGCTCATCATGTCGTAATCAATGTAGTCGATAATGGCATGATACGGCTTGTCAAGCATATCAGGGTAGTGAAGTCGGAACACGCTACTATTACCTGCACCAGCAGCACCAAAGTATCAAGTCAGAATGAGTCGCTTGCTGGTCAGAATCCAACATGAGAAATGTTCATTTCAAGAACTCCCAATAGCATCATTCAATAATTCATAGAGTTTATCTTGGCGTTTCTTTCTAAACTCACCCTCGCTCAAGGTCGGATGGTTTTGTCTAAGGGGAATGATGTCTATTTTCAGTTGCCCCTGTTTGACCTTGGTAGATGTAGGTAGGTCCATCTTGAAGAATAGAGGGCCATAGAGTGTACGCCCCTTTTCCTGAAGATATGAGGTTTCATAATTGAATGAGATGTATTTACCTCTCATCCCCCAATTATTCTTCAGTTCTGAGATTCTGTGATAGTCTAGAAAATCTATGAGGCCGTAGAATGCCTTCTCTGAAAGGTCAGGATAGCATAGTCGATATGTACTACTATTGCCTATGATGGCATTATTGATGTTTCCAGCGATAAGGATCCTCTTATTCGTTAGATAGGCATTACCAATTCTAGTGCTTAAACGGTCCCCAAAATGAACCACCAGTAAATCGGAGTACAGAGCTTTTTCGTCCCCAGTCACTGCTCCGAGTTTCCTGAGATGTTCGAATTGGACATTGGGAAGCCATTTGAGTTTGTGTCCATCTGGTATTTGAGCTGTAGTTGGTGCTTCTATCCTTTTTTCAAACTGCTCGATAACGGACTTGTTACAGGATATCGTGATTCCAGCAATCAGCGTGGAGATACTATTATAGAACTCAGGGTATTCTATGAAGTCAGCCACACGCTGGCTTATCGTTTCAACTTGTTCATCAGAAAGTAGAATATTTCCATTTCCAGCCTTTGCAGCAAGTATATCCAACTCTTTTAATCGCTCACTTTCGAAGCCTTCACTGAGTAGAGAGAGGACTTCAAGGTAGAAGTCCTCATCCGTTTTCATGCCATTCATACGATCACACTCAAACCAGAAACCGCAATCTGCGCCCCCTGTGCTAGAATCCCAAGAACAAGACTGGTTCTATATGCTAATGGAATAGACACCCCAGCAGAGTTCTTTCCAGATAGTGCCATCTTGAGACTCTCAGATATATGGAAGTACTTGGAAGATTCGGTAATCTGATTAAACTCTATCATCTGAGAAGGAGAATATAACTTGCTAGTCTTAATTGTATTCCTAATACCAATAATGATAGAGGCCAGCATTATGCCTTGGATAGCCATGTCCCCTAAGAAACCTATATCGCCAAGACTTCCTGCCGCTCCAAGAGCAAATAGGAATAATGTCCCGGTAGCAAGATGTATAACCTGCTCTGTGGCATATCGTAGAACAAAGTCCCCAAGACTGCCTATTACCCGAAGTTGGTCATATAATTCCTTATAGGTCATCTCCAGTACGTCGGCACCTGTTAACACCTTGGAATTATATGTCACCACAGTTCCGACCACTTTCACCTCTGTTTGAGAAGTGCCAACAGCCATATTGCGAGCCAAGCCCCTAATTCCAGCTCCGACACTAAACACCTCACCTAGTAGCATGAAGGTAAGTTGAGTGAGAATGAGATTCTGCATCTGATTGCTCGTGAATCTAAAGAATGAGAATCCTTTTTCCTTGATGAATTTGGTATCCTGTCCAAGTGCTGCGGTATATCCATATAGACCTCCCTTGAGAAGTTCATCGAAAACAGAGAAACCAAACAGGTTCGAGCCAATCATATCAATACCGAAGAGCATTGTCGGGACTCCCGTGAATGCTGCAAGTCCAGCTGTAGGAAGTGAGGCAGCTGCAATCTGTGCCGCACCAAGAAGGACCATTCCGATACCAACTGTGATCATGATGGGTTTCAACTTGGCATGAGTGACCTCCATCTGCGTCCACTTATTCTCATACTCCATGGCATATACATTATCGATAGCCATCTTGAGGTAGGTATAGT
>JARGGA010000579.1 GCA_029210805.1 Candidatus Thorarchaeota archaeon | reverse complement strand
GATAAATGCCCATGGTGTCAAATTACCAGTCAGTAGAGCAGCCAGCACCTCACATGCTTGTATTAGAGCAGTACCGAGATAAACCATGCCCGCCAAAAGCTGAAGAGTACTCATTGGATTAAGGGTAGCCCAAAAGACCATGAAAGTTATACTCACTGTTTGCAATATGAAGATAGCAGCATCCAAAAAGAACCACGTTTTCTCGATTGGACCCCAATATAATGGCAGTAATGAAAGGTCATGAGTCATTAGTTTGATGAATATTTCAAATACAAATGACAGTGAAGTTATTGATGCTGTTAGCAACCAAGCAACAATAGCAGCTCCGAATCTTGCATCAATGCTTCCACTAAAAGTGATGACAGGGTTTTTGACAAATGCATCTAGATTATCTGAGTTGCAAGCAAGAACGATATCAGTTGCACGTGTCATATCAAGAATTTTAGCAAAAGAAACCCATTCCATATATCCTGTTTCAGTAAGAATCCCATCATCTGAACCATGAGAAAGCCATATCACACTGTCTACTAATCTATGAATGACCAGTAAATATTCCGCACTCCCATATTCTATCACATGTAGTGGACCAGTTTGCTCTTGTAGTGTTTTCAGTGAAATGTCAACTGACGCGTCATGATGCATTACAATGACAGTATTACCAAAAACTGGCTGGAAAAACGGACCGAGCATACTCATTGACAGAAACAACGAGAGAAGCAAGAGTTTTTCCGTATTTGACCGAGTTACAGCTAGTTTTCTTTCTATTAAATGCAATCACGAATCCTCCTTATTGCTACGCTACGCAGCTATGCATATAATCTTAACGAATCAATGCTCTGGGAAACCCAAATCATGTAGTAGTCAACTGCTAGTTGAATTCTAATTCTGGAACATCAAATACCTAGTTCCCACTCATTCAGAAACTATCAAGAAAACAAAGATAGCCTGCAGAGGATGAAGATTTTCTATACACACACTTTCCTAACAATTCCTGAAAGCACAACACTAAATGCTATGTAGTATACTACTTACTTGCCGTGTTACTTTGATTAGCTATCGACGTGGTCTTCTTGAACTGAGATTACAGTAGCAGACAACTGCAGTAAGTGATATAGCAATGATAGCAAAGATAATAGTCGGATTATCCCAGAGCTCATTCTGGATTGTTACTGTAAATATGTATGAAGATCCTTTTCCCAGAGTATCAAAAGCTCTCAAACTTAGATTGTGATTCCCATTCTGCCAGTTATAGGACTGCCACGTGAAAGTACCTTCGTATACGTAACCTGTTTCAAGATTAGTGTTTGACGAAGTGGCTTGAAGTGCGCTATCTACATAGAACTCTACTCTATCGATAGGAAAACAATCATCTATAGCTGAAAATGCAATTATCACATCCCCGGATAGGGTCCCTGAATCGATTGAATATGTTATTGTTGGAGGTATGGTATCGGACCGAATGATTATATCCAGTTCAGCACTCGACCCCGCATATGTAGTTCCCAGAGCTTTGGAAAAATAGACATACCATGTATCCGTATCAAGAGCTATAAAGTTCCAGTAATACCATCGACCATCATTTCGAGGATAATCAGCCAATTTGTGTGCGGTTGTTGCGGAACCGGTTGTTTGAATTTCATCATGGCCAAAGGAGTCAACTATAAAGAAGTTTATTCCATCACCGTTAGTAATTCTAAACCAGCCAGCCATACCTCCTCCTTCAGATAGTTGTACAGGAAAATATGACAAGCTGTATGCATTTATTGAATGGTCATTTAGGTTGTACAGCTCCGTTGCATCCACATGTGCTGGAAAAATAAAGAAGATTATTGTTATCAAGCACAGTATCAATGTTGCATACCATCTATATCGTCTGTGTCTTTCACATGGCATCAATTTTTCCTCCTAGATGATATTTGAATCAGGTAGTCCATTCTCATTGCCACTCTCGTTTGTAGACTGATTAGGTTTTCTTCTCTCGTTGATGTATGTGGTCAATATCGAACTAGATACTGTTGCAAAGACAGCCAATGAAA
>JARGGA010000578.1 GCA_029210805.1 Candidatus Thorarchaeota archaeon | reverse complement strand
GTTCGACTCTGGTCTTGGATATCGTGACTTTGTTGCTCTCGTTGACTTCAACCCCCTCATCCTTGACACTCTTGGTATCGATAGAGCTCCCAGTCACACGCTTCTCAACTCAGCAATGAAACGACTGGACACACGACTCATCCACCGAACGCAAGAACTCTTAGCTCGGAAGAGACCTCCTCCAAAGAATATTGCTGTGGACTCTTCTGGGTTCTCACACACCACTGGCGGCGAGTGGATGAGTCTACGGTTCAAGAAGACGTTAAAACGGCGTTTCCATGCGTTACACAACATTGTTGACACTGACACTCTGATGGTTCATGCTAGTCGAGTTAGATCGGTACCTGGTGGTGATGCCAAGTGCATGATAGCTCTTGTGAGGAGAGTACCCACTTCAGAACTTGAAACACTCTACGGTGACAAGGGATACATCTCAAAGAAGAATGTGCAGTTCGTATCAGACCTTGGAGCATATGCAGCAATCGAACCAAAGAAGAATGCAAGGAGTAGAGCAAGAGGGTCTGCTGCATATGGTCGGTTGGTCCGAGAGTATCAAAAAGGTCCTGAGAGGTGGAAGGAGAAATATCAGTATGGAACGAGGAGTCTTGTGGAAACAGTGTTCAGCATGATGAAGTTGCGGTTTGGAGGAGGGCTCAGTTCCAGAGGGTATAGACAACGGAGAAGGGAGTTGTTGATCAAGGTTGTTCTTCATAACATTGATCGGTTGAACTACCTAGAATGTGCGGAGAGGTGATTTATTTTACAGGGCCCAAAATTCTATTTGAGTGTAAATTTAATCATACGTATGTATGAGGATAGTATGTTTTTCTCAAAAATAAATGACGAAGGAGGATGGTTTGTTTGGCAAAGTATTGCGTCGACAAGCTTAAATTCAAATGTTTCCATGGCAGTTTAGGGGGAAAATTGGTAGTGTGTAGTGGGATTTTGCCCACAAAAACGCAACACTTATAAGGCTAAATCTTGTATGTATATAAGTGTAGCGGAACCTACTAGGCGAACACCATCGGATTGCATCATCTTCTATTTCCATGGAACAATTTTGAGAGATATTCCATAGAAGGCATCCCGTTAGCTCGTATAGGTTGAGGTGAAGAGAGATGTCCACAAATCAAGAACGCAAAAAACGTAAGGCTGCAGATACTACTGAATTCACCTGTCCCGAATGCGGGGGCAAAGACGTCGTACAGGATCAGGAGAAAGGAGAAAGAATCTGTGCAACTTGCGGATTGGTTCTTAGCGATCATAGGATTGACACAGGACCTGAGTGGAGAGCCTTCACCGCAGATGAAAAAGACGCAAGATCCAGAGCGGGAGCACCTACAAATTATGCAATCCATGACAAAGGCCTATCAACAATGATTGATTGGCGAGACCATGACTCTTCAGGCAAAAAGTTCTCAGCCAAGAAGCGGTCTGAAATATACAGACTTAGGAAATGGCAGATCAGAACCAGAGTTCACAGTTCTGTGGATAGGAATCTGGCACAAGCCACGTCTGAGCTTGAAAGGTTGTCATCACAACTTGGCCTGACAAAGAGCATAAAGGAACTTGCAGCGTTACTCTACCGAAAACTCATCGTTAGAAGGCTTGCACGGAGCAGGTCTATCGATGCAATGGTAGGGGCAGCAATCTATGCTGCATGTAGACTAAGGTCATCACCGAGGTCTCTGGAAGAGATCTCAAGACACTCACGCGTCACAAAGAAGAAGATCGGACAACACTATCGATTACTTGTCGAGAAGCTCAAGATTCGAATGCCAATCTCGAACCCCGCAAACTATGTTCCGAGGTTCATTACACAGCTTGGTCTTCCTGGTATCGTACAGCAGAAGGTGCTCGAGATTCTTGAAAAGGCAACTGAGAATAGGACACTGATAACAGGACGTGACCCAAGGGGGCTCGCGGCTGCTGCAATCTATATTGCTTCAATACTCACAGACCACCGTGTGACACAAAGAGACATTGCAGTTGCAGCCGGAGTGACTGAGGTTACGGTTAGAAATAGGTACAAGGAGT
>JARGGA010000577.1 GCA_029210805.1 Candidatus Thorarchaeota archaeon | reverse complement strand
AACAATCTATGGTCTCGTTTCAGCAGCTGCAGGAGAACCAAAGACTCCATTTGATACGTTTGTGTGTTACACGTTTGTGAACAGTGGAGAGGGAGTAGATTTGGAGAAGATATATGAAGTAAATCCAGGATCTACAGGCAAGTTCAATGTGATTAAGAGAGAGTTTTTGACTGACAATAGACTTGTACTATATGTTTCTCCAACCCTCAAGAGTTGCTTTGAATCTCCCTATTTTCCACTTCTGTTAGGACGGTCTGGAGACCTTGCTACAGTAGAAGAGATAGATACGGTCAAGTTGACACCCGTCGAAAAAAGCAATGTATCTGTCTTTGGCCGAGGTCTATATACGACTCCTCCTCCGGGGTATAGGATTGCAACTATGTATTCTCTTCCAGTCTATTTCACTGATACCATCCCAAGAGAAGCTGTAGGGAGTAGAGGATTCTATTTGATTGCTGAACAGTATCAAGGCCAAGGCGAAGGGTATGTAGACACATCTTTACCCTCTAAGGATCAATGTTCAATGGAGCTGTTCTCGAGAGAAACACTTGGAATCATGGAGTCTTGAAAATGCCCTTGTTGGCCAAACCAAATCACACTCTGATTGACCACACTCGAGATGTTTTGAAGGTATTCACAAGTATGAGTGATGTGTTGAAGCTCTCCAAGATTCCCAATGATATTGATATTGAAACATCACTAGCAGTTGCCATAGTGATGCACGACATTGGAAAGGCCGCATCAGGCTTTCAGTACATGCTTGAAAAAGCCGCAATGCATGAAAGAGTAAGATGGGAATACCGTCACGAAATTCTCTCTGGTGCATTCATGTCTGCACTTACGTTCGAACAAGAACAAATGGAACAGGCAGCAGCTCTAGCAACAATAACCCATCATAAAGATCTGCACAAACTGTATTCCTCATATAATCCCGGAAGAAAATCCAGCCCTGGCTATAAACGATTCAAAGATAGGCTTCTGGAAACCAAGCAGAATCTTCCAGAAATTATAGACTTGGTTCACACACTTTCGACCGAACTCGCTCAGGATTATCCCTTGGCATCAAGGATTCTATCCTCTTTTCCCTCTAATCCTGACGATCTCTTCACTTTGGCATTAGGCAATGAACCTATTGGAAAGTATGCCCTTCCCTACCTGCAGAATGCTAAACTCCGAACTCCATTCCTTCCAAAACTCGTTGGAGTATTGTTGAAGGGTGTGATGACAGCTTCTGACCATCTGGGATCTGCATCTCCTGGATCAACAATCAGGACACTCAACTCCAATATTCAGTTCACCAAGTATGCACCAAATGAAGCGCAAATCTGGACATCAAAACTATCAGGTTCTGGCATTCTTGTTGCCCCTACAGGATCAGGGAAGACAGAGGCGTCACTACTGTGGTTCAAGAACAACATGCAATCAAATTGGATTAGAAGAGTATTCTATCTACTTCCTACAATTGCAAGTATCAACAAGATGTACCTGCGTCTACGAAACCAGATTTCAGGAGGCAATCAGAATGATTTCGATTTGGTGTCAATGGCGCACTATCGGTCTTCTTTCTTCCTTCATGATTTTTACTCAAACGATAACTATCACCGCGAAGAAGGATTGAGGAAACATCTGATTGATATTTCGAGAATGGTCTACTCTCCTCTAAGGGTGACTACACCATTCCAACCTTTGAAAGCAATCTTCGGAGTTGCTGGCTTTGAACGCGTATTGACTGAGTTAATGGGTTCTCTGATAGTTGTAGATGAGATTCATGCTTATGATCCACATACCTCTGCTCTGATACTTGTAATGCTTGAAGTATTAAAACAGGATTACGGTGCAAACATGCTATTGATGTCCGCCACATTCCCAACCTTTCTCAGGAGGATTTTTCAAGTTGCATTGAATATTGATGATCCTGCCATAAAACAGGTCATGAATGAGAGTAAACCACCACGTCATAGATTAGTACTCCTCGATGGAGAAGTACGAGATAACATAGACAAGATCAAGAATTGCATTTCAGAGCACAAGACCTTG
>JARGGA010000576.1 GCA_029210805.1 Candidatus Thorarchaeota archaeon | reverse complement strand
ATGGGATTCTGGTAGCGCAGAGCCAACAGTACCATTACTTGCGGAAAGCTTGGAGTTATCAGCTGATGGAAGGAACTACACTTTTACACTCAGGCAAGGCATTACCTTTCATGATGGGACACCATTCAATGCAAGTTGCGTGAAGTATAACATTGAACGAGTTCTAGGAGTATTCGATGGCTGGGGGCCTGCATGGATGATTGCTGAACCAATCCTTGGCGGGCAGACAATAGAGGATGCGGTCTATATGTACGGTGAAGGCAGTAGTGAGCACATTGCTGCATATAATGTGTGGAAAGACGCGAGTGACATGGGTACCGGCGCGCTCATTGTACTAGATGACTATGTTATCAGAATTAGACTTGCATATGCATATACACCATTTCTTGCCGCCCTCACATATACTGTTGGATCGATGATGAGTCCCACCTACGTTGAGAATCATGGTGGAGTGGTTGTTGGTGAGCACAACACATGGATGGACGAACATGCTTGTGGAACTGGTCCATACGAGCTCGTTCAGTGGATTCCTGATGAGCAAATTCAGCTAACACGAAATGACGACTATTGGAGAAAAAATGCGGCTCAAGCACTTAATCCGAATGCTGGATCAATCAGTGGTATTAGTATCAGTACGAACGATGAAGTAAACTCGCGAATTTTGAATATTAAAGCAGGAGAATCTGATGGTGTTTATTGGCCAGTAAGTATGGCTGATGATGTATACAATGGCGTTACAGGGGATAGTGGTGATGGTACGCTGAAGACAGATGATCCGAATCTCAAATTATGGTGTGACGAGCCAACATTCAATGTTATCTTCCTAGGATTCTTCTGAAGACTGTAAGCATATGAACGACATTGACCCTCTCCACTACAAAGGAATGGAACTAATTACTGAGGGGAAGTTTGTGGTTGCGGAGAAGGTACTGAGGCAGGCGATTGAGTTCAATCCGGATAATGTTGAACTTTGGTGTGATTTAGGACTCGTATTGCAAAAACTTGAAAATTTACCTTCTGCAGAAGAAGCTTACAGAAATGCCTCACATATCGACCCCTCATCATTTCAAGCATGGTACAAATTAGGAATAGTATTAGGTCAACAAGAAAAATACAGAGAAGCAACAGTCGCGTACGAAAAGGCTCTAGAGCTAATGCCGGATAATCCCTATGTCTGGCAAGATTATGCATACTGTCTTTGGAAGGACAATCAGATTTCTAAGGCAGAGAAGACCTTTAGACACGCTCTCGTCCTTAATCCAGATGATCCAATAACTTGGTTTTATCTAGGACACCTCTTTTCTGAACAGGAGAGCTATCTAGAGGCTGAACGGGCACTTAGGATGGCGGTAAAGGTTGAACCTCGGTTTAGCGATGCTTGGTATCTACTTGGAGAAACACTTGAACGATTAGGGTAAGGCGAAGAAGCAAGGCAAGCCTTTCAGAAGGCTCAGCGAATCAACAACCAGTTATAGAAGTTCCAAACGTAGTACATTCATTCTTTAAACGAAATGTAAATTAGAGTTGTGGATTCTCATCCTTCGGTGGATAGTGTGGTTCTAGGGAGTATAGAAACAAAAAGACGGTTGAGGAAGATACTCATCGTGGTGTTTTTTGCTTCGTTTCTTATTTTTGGAACTTGTGGAACAGTCTTGTACATTTCGCCCCCAGCGCCTACTGGACAAACAATGACTTGGGAGGTTTCTGGGTTTCCTATGTCATTAGATCCTCATGATGCATCATCGGAGCAGGAAAAATGGATAATCTCGAACGTCTACGAATCCCTTGTTTCACCACCAGTAGTAGGAGATGAAACTCATGAATTTACCGGACAATTAGCAAAGTCTTGGTCAATCTCTGAAGGAATAGAGTACATATTCTCTCTTGAAGAGAATGTGCTCTTTCACGATGGAACTCCATTCAATGCATCTTGTGTCAAATATAATTTTGAGAGGATGCTTGCCTTTCTACAGCCCTACGGTCCCGCTTTGGGAATTGCAGAACACATACTGCGGGGTCAGGCTATAGTAGATGCTGTTAA
>JARGGA010000575.1 GCA_029210805.1 Candidatus Thorarchaeota archaeon | reverse complement strand
ATAGCACTACGTGGTAGCTCAAAGCTCGACATCTTCACCGTTTGTTCACCCGTGTTGTGTAGAAGTCATTACTGACTCTTCGAGTTAGTTACTCGTTACCTAATATAAGGGAACGGGTCACAGCAGAAGCCTCCATAATTAAGTAGTTACTTAATTATGATGCAACCCTAGCAATCCGATATGCTTTTCCTATGCTTCAAATATGGATGGAATTGTGTTAGACAATGGTCGAGAGAATCTTTGTAACTAGGCAGCTTCCAGGATCTATTTTAGAGAAGCTAAAAGAACAATATGAGGTAGATATCTGGACACATGAAACACCTCCTACAAATGCAGACATTATCAAGCGGGCCAAGAATTGCTCTGGGATAATCACCTTACTCTCCGATCAGATTGACCGCCCTTTAATGGAAGCACTCCCGGAATTGAAAGCCATTGCTCAGTATGCGGTCGGCTATGATAATATAGACATTGCAGCTGCAACGGAGCGTGGTATCCTAGTCACCAACACACCAGGTGTTCTAACAGAAACTACTGCAGACCTTGCATGGGCGCTCATAATGGCTACAGCGAGACGGATTTCTGAAGCGGATAAATACGTTAAATCAGGAAAGTGGCAAGTAGCATGGGGTCCCGAAATGCTGCTTGGAGTTGATGTTTTTGGAGCGACTCTAGGAATCATAGGTATGGGGCGAATAGGCTACGCTGTTGCACAACGATCTGTTGGCTTTAACATGAGAATTCTCTATTACTCGCGCACTGAAACAGAATCAACGAGGGCAGCTGAAGAAACCTTGCAGGCTCAGAGAGTTACTCTTAAGGAACTCCTAGGCGAAGCTGACATTGTATCTCTACATGTTCCGTTATCTTCTGAAACAAGAGGAATGATATCCAAAAAGGAAATTGCGATTATGAAGAGGGGATCCATCATTGTAAACACATCAAGGGGACCAATAGTAGATGAAGCCGCATTATATGCTGCTGTGAAAAGCGGACATCTGAGAGCAGTTGGTCTTGATGTTTTTCATGATGAGCCTACACCAATTACTAATCCGCTTTTACAACTTGATACGGTCGTATCACTTCCTCACATAGGTAGTGCAAGCATTGCTACTCGCACAAAAATGGCAGAAATGTGCGTAGACAACATAGCCCAAGCGTTAAGTGGCCATATTCCAAAAAATATCATCAATCGTGATGCCTCTTCAAATACGAGTTAGAATTTACCCTTGATTCACAGAGCATCGTAGTTTTCCGACTAGTGGGAATTAGAGGAAATTGTATCACTTATTTTGCTTGCGGATTGGATTTCAGAAAAAAGAAAGGTGTAGGGGACTTGCGTCCCCTTTATACTATAGGACCTATTTCTTCTTGACTAAGAAGAGAATCAGGACCACGACAAGACCTACGCCAATACCACCAATCAAACCAATAATGAGTGGATCAATAAGCCAAACATCTGTAAGTGTGGTTGTAGTAGTTGTAGTTGTAGTACTAGTCGTTATAGTCACAGTACCTGCTTCGAATGCTGCGGAAGTGACTGAATCAGTCAATCCATAGCTATCAGTTACTCTAACCTGTACGATGTAGTCCCTGATTAAGAAGCCAGCTGAATCCCATTCGTATTCGGTATCGGTTATTCCTGCAGCAACAAGCTGGAAGGAAACACCGTTATCGCTGGAAAGCAGTACTTCGTAGGTGTGGTTGTCATCAGCGTTGAGGTCAAACATGTCCCAATCGATTGCTACCTGAACTGCTACGTGATCAATAGTGAGGTTCTCCAAATGAGGTTTGAAGAAGTTATTGATTGTAACATCAGGTATTTCCATTGCGTACTGAATGTTTGTACCAGTTTGGCTGTTAACAAGCAATGCATACGAAGCGTTGGCACCTAGGTCATAGGTGTCGATTTCAAAGGTCGTTCCATAGATACGAGTTGGTTCTAGGCCTGCACGGTTGTCTACAGACATGGAGTATGTACCAGGAGAGCCCTCATAATTGAAGACACCAATAGCAAGTGTACCATCTCTGGTTGCAGCTAGTGT
>JARGGA010000574.1 GCA_029210805.1 Candidatus Thorarchaeota archaeon | reverse complement strand
TGAGGGCCGAAGTCGAATTAAAATAATGGTTGTCGCAGGGACACTCATCATTGTTGCCAGCATAGTTCTTGAATGGATGGCAGGTTGGGGATACCTGGGAATTATAGTTCCATCAGGCACTATTCTTGGTATTGGTATTCTGATTGGCTCAGTTCTGATATGTTGCACATCAACCATGCTAACAAGTAGCTATGCTGCAAGGATGCCAGGCTACGGCGATATGGAGATCAGATTCAAAGAAGGCGAGCGTCTTTTTGATGAGGAGGAGTGGGTTGAAGCTCTTGTGATCTTCAGAGAACTGATGGGTCCTCAGATGAATCATAAGCGAGCGCTTTACTATGCCGCTCGATGCAGTGAGAAAATGGATGACTGGGAAGCAGTGAAGGCATATTGCAAGCAGTATATCAAGATGCAACCCCGAGACAAAGAAGTTTGGGAAATGAAATCAAAAGCCCACAAAAAGCTCTTCGAATATGAAGAAGCCGAAGATGCAATGCTTCGAGCAGAGAATCTCTAATCTGATCTATTTCGGGCAAAGCATAAGAGGGCTATAGTGTGTCGTTGTGATACACTGGAGGCGCCCTTGATTGAACCTTGACTCGGATATCTGTAAGGTAGAAATGGGTGATGATGATTCTATTCGTCTAACCAACGGTATCGTGACCGTGGCATATGACACAAGACTAGGAACACTATCCATGACTTCTTCTGAAAAGAAGACATGCTTCTCTAGAGGGTATATCCTAGTTCATACCGATAGACAGGTCTATGATTCGCGTCAGATGACTTACAAATCATTTAGTGCACTAGATTTCCATGATGATGATATTCGGGGTAAATCAGTAATCCTCAAAATTCGTGATGCCGAGAAAACTGCAGACTTGAGTATCAAGATTTCAGTGTATGAGAAGATTCCAGGTTTCTCGGTTGTAGTTCAGTTCAGGAATCGATCAGAAGAAGTCAAAGTGAAGCAAATTGATACTCTGGTTGTGGATGTGGACGATGCATCCAGAATAATAACTGGATGGAAAAAGAGCGATTTGACATTCTTTAGAAACGGTTTCCATTCGTGGGAATTAAGTCAGGCACACCCGATTGATACTGGAGTGAATATGAGCCATTACTATTCAGTTCTCAACAATACGGAAACGAAGGAGTCCCTCATTATCGGGTTCACAACACATGCAGATCAATTTTCTACAGTCACTGCAAATGGAAGAGATGAGGAAACTTCACGACTTGCGACATTAGCGGCAACCGCTCACACAGATGATATTCCGGTAACAGAAAAGGATTCATTGATGTCAGAAGAGATGCTTGTCCTCTATGGTCGAAACGCAATAGAGAACGTAGAACGGTATTTAGATTTCACATCAGTCCGGATGAATGCACGTACATGGTACAATGTACCTGCGGGTTGGTGTAGTTGGTATTTCTATTATACAATGCCAGATGAAGGCGAGATGATTGCAAACACCGATTTCCTGGCAAATAGATTTGGCGATAGTATTGAATGGATTCAAATAGATGATGGATACCAAATGAAAGTAGGCGATTGGGAGGAGAATTCTCGTTTCACAAGCGGTTTGAAGAACCTTGTCAAAGAGATCAAGGATCGCGGATATCAAGCAGGAATCTGGACAGCACCATTTGTCGCATCAGAGCATTCTGAAATATTCGAAGATAAGCAGGATTGGTTTGTTAAAGACAAGGACAACAAGCCAATAGTAGTTGGAGAAAATCCCCTTTGGCTTGGTAATTACTATGCGCTCGACCTCACAAATCCCAAGGTAATCGACCATATCAAGAAGATATTCAAGAAACTGAAGAAAGATGGTTTCACATACTTCAAGATTGATTTTTTGTATCATGCGGCGCTTGAAGGACGACGTCAGGATGCAAATATGACACGCGCTCAGGCGATTCGACAAGGACTTGAGGCAATCAGAGAAACGGTAGGCGACGACCTTATCCTAGGTTGTGGTGCTCCATTAGGACCCTGTATCGGGCTTGTAAACATGATGCGAATTGGTACAGATATAGGAACAC
>JARGGA010000573.1 GCA_029210805.1 Candidatus Thorarchaeota archaeon | reverse complement strand
GAGTTCAACTGGGATTCCCCGGTTTTTCACACTTTCATAGATCTGCGTTGACTCAGAAAGAGGAACTCTCTCATCGTTGTCGCCTTGAATGATGAAGAGAGGGCATTGAATGTTGTCTACCTTGTGTATCGGACTTATTTTGATTAAAGTGTCCCTATCATGTTCTAGACTTCCATATTCTGATTCACGTAATCCCCTTCTCCAAGCGGCAGTGTTCTGGAGGAATGTGACGAAATCTGAGATACCGACAATATCGACAGCAGCTTTCCACAACTCGGGATGCTCAGTTATAGCTGATAAAACCGCAAATCCTCCATAGCTGCCACCATATATAACAAAACGGTCAGAATCGATTTTTGGGTTGTTTTCTTTGAGATGCAAGTATAGGTGTTTTATATCAAGAATTGAATCCAATCGTTTCTCAACGTTATCTAGATCTATGTAGGTCTTGCCATATCCGTCGCTGCCTCTGATATTTGGAGTAATGACTGCATACCCTGCCGAAACAAAGAATTGAATAACAGGATTGAAGGTCGGCCTCATCTGCGCCTCAGGTCCTCCATGAATCATCATTATCGCCGGCCACCCAGCGGTAGGCATCTCTCCTTTTGGTAGATATGAGAAGTAGGGAACGCTTAGTTCATCAAAACTATGAAACCTATCAAGGGCAGCATCCGAGAATCTGCTTGGAGGGAGACCCGACATACTAGCATAGGTCGCTCTCCACGAATTGAGTGTACCAGTATTAACTATCCAGATGTTTGTGTTCTCAGTAGGGGTACTAATCGTAAGAGCCAGTTTGCTTCCATCCGGTGATAACGACAGGCACTCTGTAAAGGACCTCTGGTCTCCCGATACTAATACACCCTTCAGAGGTAGACGTATCTCACCATGATTTTCTATTCCTTCTGAATTGAAGATTCCCCTGAACACTCTACTGTATCCTTCTTCATTAATTGAGTAGTAGGTAAAAACATCATCAGATGAGAAAGTAGCATGCTCGACTTCTGCAGTACAATTCTCTTCAATCTGAGGAATGGTTTTGAATTCGCCATTTAGGGATACAAATGCTAGACGTTTGAAGTCAGACTCATGGTCTGTCATAACAAGCAAAAGATTCTCTTCAATGAATCGAACGGTTTCCCACCTAGTAGGTTTATTCGCGAGATTACCTGTGATTGATTTTAATTCCTTTGATTCGAGATCGAATAGCATGAGCTCTTGGTTCACATTTCCAAACAATCTTGAGATGATTGCTAATTTGTTGTTTGGAGAAACCGCTTGGGTAGTCATTATACCTTCATCAGGTCGTATAAGAAGTTCCGGTTCATTATGTTCTAGAGGCATTCTATGAAGGTATACATCTAATCGAGATTTATCCTCACGATTTGCAATGTAAAATAGTCCTAATTCATTAGAGAAAGTTATCCGATGCTTCGCCTTAAGGTCATCAGAAATCCATGTGGACTTACCACTCTTTTCGATTCTACCAATTTGGAAGTTCTCATCTCCGCCTCTATCTCTTGTATAGATTATAGAACCATCTGAGAGATACCGGGGTGATGTGCACCTATCTTCTTCAAACACAAGGCGTTCAGGCCATAGGGCACGCCCCTCCTCAATATCAGTGGAATATACTTGGTTCACACCAGGATTATCATGGACGAATACAATCCTGTCGTCAATGGGATGCCAAGATGCGCCACCTGCAATTTCTACTGATAGGAATCTTCGAAAATCTTCACCAGAAGGCATAGTCTTTTTTCGTATGTCAAATCTATAGGTGTTTCCATATGGTTAGGAAGGTTAACTTTCTAATCCGATGTTTTAGATGACAAGTTGAATACCGAAGGAAAAGGTGAAAAGGATTCGTTAAAGCCTGCCAATTTAATCTGATAACAAACTGAAACCGACTAAGTTAATAATTGCCAGTCAATCCGTAGATATGAAGTTCCTTTGATAAATTTAGTTTAAGACATCCCAACCATTTTGGAAGGTGAAATTAAATGACCGATAAGAAGAGATTTGGCTTTTCCCTTAAAGATGGGAAAATGAAGATTG
>JARGGA010000572.1 GCA_029210805.1 Candidatus Thorarchaeota archaeon | reverse complement strand
ATTACCTCTGAACTATCATTCCACGTCCCCGATGTGAGAAGTCCCTCATCCAGATTTCGAGGTTATTTCGGGAATGTTTTCGCTCTTGATATCTCGATAACGAGGATGCATCATTTTCTTATGCGATGGTAGATTGGCCCATAGTTGGAATCCCGCCATTTTGCCTTCTGAACGTTCTGGCATCTCTTCATGAACAATTCCACTTCCTGCAGTCATCCATTGAACATCACCACTACTAATGACGCCAGAATTGCCTAAACTATCACCATGCTTTACTTTTCCATTTAGCATGTATGTTATAGTTTCAATGCCGCGATGAGGATGCCATGGAAATCCTGCAATGTAATCATCTGGATTATCAGAACCAAATGCATCTAGCAGAAGAAAGGGATCCATGTCCTTTACTTCATAATATCCAAAAACCCGCGTTAGCAGAACACCTGCACCATCAGAAGTTTGACGACCGCTCCATGTCTTCTTGATCTTTCTTGTTGTAGCCAACTATTTCACCATATATTGTAGACAAGAATAATTATCAACTATAGTTAATAGGTTTCGCATAGGTATGCAAAGATTGCTGCTCCGTTTTGAAAGCAATTCATGCTATGATTACAACTCAATTGTATACTTCTTGCTACTCTCATGATGGTCAAAGAGTATTCTCTCTAAATCGAGTCTAATGAGTGTGAAATTGGGATCCTTTGATGATTCCCAGTATCCTGTAAACCAAGGTATGACATTGACAACATCCTCTCGTATTCTTGAATCATCTACGATGATTGCTTTTGCTGTAGCTCTCAGCATACCAGTTCGTGTTTCCCCTCGAACTGTGTATGTAAACTCAACCTTAGGGTTCTTCCGAATTTGGGCCACTTTGTCATCCCTGGTTCGAGTAACAAGCCAGAGTTTCTTATTATATGCGGTTAAAGCCATCGCGCGTACACGTGGTTGATCGCCATCTAAAGTGGATACGTGTACCAGTTCTCCGGCTTCGAAGTAAGGCCAAATCTCTTCAAGACTCATGGTTTCAGGATAATCTTTCTTCATGTTTCTCAGTAGATGGTTTGATTACAACAATAAAAACCTCTGAATGTACGCAAAGTGCAGTGAAAAAGAAAGGGGATGAGGGATTGAAATCCCTCATTTTCCATTACGAGGGGGAAATATCATCGTCAAGATATATTTCTGTTTTCTGTGCACCAGAGGCTGGTTCAGGAACCCTCAAGAGAAGGATAAGCGCAACTATGAAGAATATAAGAACGCTTAGCAGCGCAGCTATATGTGAGTTAGCCAAGGACAAACCAAGGGGACCTGCAGCCCATAAAAGAACCGAACTATAAACAGCTGGGCCAAAGATTGCAGCAACCTTGCCTGTTAAGGCATAGAATCCGAACATCTCACTCTTCTTCTCTTCAGGAATCATCTGTCCAAACATCGAACGAGCCGTGCTCTGAGCACTTCCCATTCCAACTCCTGCAATCATTCCAACAGTCCACCAGACTATTTCCCCATATGGTTGACCTAACCATGCAATGAATATTGCAGCAATCCATATGAAGAGAGTAATGATCAGGGTGCGTTTGGTTCCAATCCTATCTGCAATGAATCCAAAAATGAAAGCTCCAGGAATTGCAGTTAATTGTGTCACTGCAAAGAAGATGAGAATCATTGTGTTACTAAAGAGGTATACATCTTGACCGAATATTGCAGCAAAGCTAATGATAGTATCAATGGCCTCTGCAACCAAGAAGTAGGAGAGGAGGAATAGAGGTAGTCCTTTGTATTTTCTGATTTCGCCTGCAGTCTGTCGGATTCGATTGAATCCTATAGAAACATAGGAAAAAGCTCCTCCTTCAGGTTTCATAGGCGGTGGTCTGCTCTTGAGACCAATAATACTTGGAATTGCAAATACTAGGAAGAAGATTGCACTAAAGAGGAATGGCAGAGTAGGCTGGGTTGGAAACATTTCAGTCGAAACAAGGGCGATAATAATTGTCAGCATTGCTCCAACATAACCAGCCGCATATCCAAATCCACCGATTTTTCCAATATTCTCAGATGTGCTTATT
>JARGGA010000571.1 GCA_029210805.1 Candidatus Thorarchaeota archaeon | reverse complement strand
AGGCTTTTAACTGGGAATTTTTGCGCAAGGCCAGTGGTCAACATGAAACGGATACTAGTTACAGGCAGCTATGGACAGATTGGTACCGAGCTTATTGGTGCCATGCGGAAGAAATACGGGGGCGAGAATGTCATCGCAACCGGAAGGAAAAAACCTCCAGCCATCCTGAAGAAAGATGGCCCTTACCTGCAACTTGATGTTCTTGATACAAATCAGCTTCAAGCTATGCTTGTAGATCAGGACATAGATATTGTTATTCACAATGCATCATTGCTTTCAGGTACAGGCGAGAAGAATCCGCAGTTGGCTTACAGAACCAACATTGAAGGAGCTTACAATGTTCTTGAAGCAGTAAGAGTTCTCAATCTTGACCAGGTCATGATTCCAAGTTCAATTGCGGCCTTTGGACCAAGCACACCGAGGGACAATACCCCAAACGATGTGATAATGCGACCGACCACCGCATACGGTGTTTCCAAGGTGTTTATTGAACTCTGGGGCGAATACTATGTGAAGCGTTACGGCATGGACTTTCGTTCCCTCAGATATCCTGGAATCATCAGCTCGGAAGCATTGCCGGGTGGAGGTACTACTGACTACGCTGTAGAGATCTTCTATGAAGCATTGAAGAACAAGAAGTACACATCATTCCTCGATAAGGGAACATACCTGCCTATGATGTATATGCCTGATTGCATCAAGTGCACAATCGATCTCATTGAAGCACCGGTTGAGAAGCTCGTTCATCGAAGTTACAACATTACTGCAATGAGCTTTGCTCCAGAAGAGATTGCTGCAGAGATTAAGAAACACATCCCCGAGTTTGAGATGTCCTATGAGCCAGATTTCAGACAGGCGATTGCTGAAACTTGGCCAAAGTCTCTAGATGACAGTGTTGCGACAAAAGAATGGGGCTGGAAACCCGACTATGATCTTGCAGCAATGGTCAAGGACATGCTTGAGAAACTCTCGAAAAAATTAGGTGTCAAATACTAATTAGGGATCAGTGAACCCGCAAGGGGTTCACTCATCATTCTTTCTGCTACAGTATCATCTTTCATTTCTTCTTTGATTCTCGAAATTCCTTTTTTGAGACTTTTTGCTGTAACTAATTTATCTTACCCATCTTCAATTTCCTCCATGATCTCATCAAAATGATCTGAATAACATCGTCGCCACCTATTGATATCAGCTTTCAAATTGCGGTTTTATTTTCATGTATCCCTTTTTCGCACCAATTTTACTACTTCTCTGGAATGGCGTGCATGAGATTAAAAGCACGGTATCAAAATGCTAGATGTGGATGACTTTGACCCAAACCACTGGGAAGCAATAGAACTTCTGACAAAAGGGAAGAACGTCGAGGCAGAGGAAAAACTGAGAGAAATTTTGGAAAAAGAACCTGCTAATGTGTCGGTAATGTGTGATATGGGATTCGCTTTGGAGAGGCAAGGAAGGCTGGCAGATGCAGAAGATGCATACAGAACAGCAACCGAGCTATCTGCAACATACCAACATGCATGGTACAATTTAGCCGGTGTGTTAGTATACCAAAAGAAATTCCATGAAGCCATTGTTGCATTCGAGAGAGCGGTCGAGCTATTGCCAGGTTATCCATTTTCTTGGGAAGGCCTTGCATATAGTCTTTGGAAAGATGGCAGATTTCAGAGGCTATTGATGCGTTTAGTATAGCGATCGAACTAACTTCAGATTCCTATTATTCAAGGTCACCGATTTATCTTGCCGAGCTTCTCTTTGAACTAGGAGAATTCGAGGAATCTGAGAGAGTTATTAGACCCATTGAAGAGGACAAGCGAAACGAGGGTTTTGATGAATTATGGTTACTATTGGGAAATATTCTCGAAAAACTAAACAAAGATGAAGAAGCCAAAGAAGCGTTTCAGAAGGTAAAATACATGAGTAGAAAGTAAGAAAGGACTCAGCTTATTTTCTTCACATAGTAGTAGTGCCACACATCGGTAGAAATTCTGGGAACAGCAAGAAATCTTGTAATCTTGAGTTTCATTACAATCTCAGCATCATCAAAGAATCTATCCGCTTCGTCATCATCAAAGAAAA
>JARGGA010000570.1 GCA_029210805.1 Candidatus Thorarchaeota archaeon | reverse complement strand
TACCACGGGAGAATACGATATCGTTGTACTTGTAGAGGTTGATAGTCTTGAAGCTCTTTATGATATCACTGTAAAAAGAATTCACAAGATACAGGGAATTGCAGAAACGACAACAGCGGTAGTTCAAAAGATGATATCAGGGTAAGGAAAACTATGCAGGTTGCGAGTCCTTTTTTTAGCAGGATATGCATACTCTCCGTAGATGAGAGATAACAGCTCCTCGTCAAGTCTATCGGGAAGGTGGTCAGATTGGAAGAAGTATCGATATCCCATTTAACCAAGAATTTTGGAGAATTAATTGCCGTTAATGATATGAATCTCGAAATATCAGCAGGCTCAATATTTGGACTCCTTGGACCAAATGGTGCAGGGAAGAGCACGACTACTAGAGTCCTCAGTACACTATTGAAGCCAACAAGTGGAACTGCGGTAGTAGGCGGTCATGACATACGTGAGGACCCGGTACAAGTCAGACAGATTACAGGTGTGCTTCCAGAAGAAGCAAATCATACAATCTATGAAGCAATGTCAGCATATGAAAATCTACAGTATTTTGCAAGACTCTATGGAGTTGCTGAAGAAGCTATTGAGCCAGCAATTAAGGAACTGCTAGAATTCATGGATTTATGGGACCGAAAAGATGATCTCGCTGGTGAACTAAGTACTGGGAATCGGCAACGAGTCGCCTTATGTAGGGCACTCCTACATAAGCCAACAGTCTTGCTCCTGGATGAACCAACATCAGCCCTCGACCCTGTAGCTTCGAAGAGAGTTCGAGAACTTATCCTTGATTTATCGAAGAAGTATAATCAAACGTTCTTCATCAACTCACACAACCTTGCAGAAGTACAACGAATGTGTAACAAAATTGCAATCATTGATGAGGGAAAAATCCTCCTCGCAGGAGATACAGCAGAGTTGAGACACAAGCTTCGTGCTCAGCAAAAATACAAACTTCTTATCCGCGGAGATATTTCTCCTGCAGAAGGAATCGTGAAGGACTTGAATTATATAAAATCATATGAGAGTGCGATCGATACTATTCTATTGGAAATTGAAAACCCAATGGACAATAATGTGAAGCTTTTACGTGCATTATTGGATGCAGGAGTAAATGTAATGGAATTGGCAGAAGACGAGGCCACATTGGAAGACCTCTATCTTGAGGTCATCAAGGGAGGCGCAAAATAATGAATAAGTCAATGGTGGTAGCACTAACTGATTTCAAGATTGCCATGAATCTACGATTCGTAAAATGGGGGATAGTGTTGGGAGCTATCTTCGGACCTGTGATTAGTGTATTCATGATTCTGAGCTTTGTGACACTTGTGCCCGCTTCCGAATTTCCGATGCTATGGGCAATTATGGGACCATACATACCTGCCATGATTGCTATTTTTGCGATAATTCCTACATCTATGATATCTGCAAATGCATTAGTGGGAGAGAGAGAAATGAATACTTTAGAGCCCCTGCTCTGTACACCACTAACAGACCGTGAACTTCTATGGGGGAAGACTCTAACAAGTGCTATTCCAGGTCTATTGATCCTCATATCAAGCACAGTTATCACCACAGTAGCATCTTTGGTAATCTTTGTGGTGATGGATTTTCCATTAATGCTGGTACCTGATATTGCCGGCTACTTCATGCTATTCACATCTGTGCCCCTCATGATTTTTGCAATGGTTGCAGTGATGATCATAGTCAGCGGGAGAGTCACAAGAGTGTATGAGGCATATCAAACTACAAGCGCTGTGATAATGGTGTTCATTCTGCCGATGATATTACCAATATTCGGAATGGAATCGGGGAATGTAGAAGAATGGGTATGGATATCAAACTTCATCATACTGATTGTAGCAGCCTTGATATTTGCTATTTCCTGGGCAATAGCATTCAAATTGTTCAACAGAGATAAGCTAGTTTCAATGGTTTAGAAGAAAAGGGCGCAATGCCCTTTCCCTTTCTTTTTCATTCTATCTTCTTCAAGCCTTTCGGATATCGTATAGCAAGACTGCGGTAAATTCGCTTGAACTCAGCAAGCTCCTCTCGATGATTTTCCTGAACTTCGCCTATTA